>NZ_JBHTML010000086.1:0-16434 GCF_042679445.1 Arthrobacter sp. GCM10027362 | reverse complement strand
CGGGGAAGGGTGGGGGAAGTGCTCATGGCGTCCGGTTCCTCCTGAGGGATCAGAGCGGGGCATTGGCGGTGCTGCGGGCGGGCACGGCCTGTTCGGTGCTGGAAGCGCCTAGGGCCAGGCCCCGGGTCTCCTCGGCCATGAGCAGGCAGACCAGCCAGCCGATGGCGGTCAGGACGGCGGCGGTGATCATGGTCGGGCCGATGCCCCAGCCGTGCAGCGCGAAGGGCACCATGAACGTGCCGACCGCGGCGCCGATCCGGCTGGCTCCGGTGGTGATGCCGATGGCGGTAGCCCGGATCTCGGTGGGGAACAGCTCGCTCGGGTAGGCCCATTCGAGGATGTTCGGCCCGCCGGAGAAGAATGCATACAGGCAGAAGCAGGCGATAATGACGGCCACCGGGGCCCCGGGGGCGAAGCCGAGGACGAACAACGGCACGGCCATGAGCGCGAAGCTCCAGATGATCAGCGGACGGCGCCCGGCGGTTTCGACCAGGCGCAGGGCCGGCAGGCAGCCAAGCAGGAAAACGATGTTGATCAGCACCGAGCCCAGGTTGGCGAGGTTGCCTTCGCCGAGGCCGAACGAGGCGAGGATGACCGGGCCGAAGGTGTAGATCGCGAACAGCGGCGCCACCTGGAGGACGTAGAACGCGCTGCAGAAGACGACCCGCTTCAGGTACGGCCGGCGCAGCAGCAACGAGAAGTCCACTTTCGTTGCGGGATTGGTGTGGGCGGCTTCGGCCTCGGCGGCCAGCACGGAAGCGGCGTCGACCTGTTCGCCCACTCCGGTATGCAGCGCGTGTTCGGCCTCGCGGCGGCGTCCGTGGTTCAGCAGCCAGCGCGGAGATTCCGGGATGCCGTGCCGCATGGCCAGCACCGCCACGCCCAGTACCGCGGAACTGGCGAGCATCCAGCGCCAGCTCTCCGGACCGAACGCCTCGGCCATGGCAAATCCGACCAGTGAGGCCAGGGCGGCGCCGGTGAACCAGCCGAGGATCAGCATGCCGAGCATCCTGCCGCGCCGCTTCTGCGGCAGCCACTCGGCCAGCAAGGCACTGGCGATCGGGTAGTCGGCGCCGATGGCCAGGCCGACAATGAAGCGCAGGATGATCAGCTGCGTGGCGTCCTGGACGATGAACTGCAGCACGGACGCAATCACCAGGGCCCACAGGTCGATGGTGTACATCAGGCGGCGGCCGATCTTGTCGGTCAGCGGCCCGAGCAGGATGGCGCCGAAGAAGATGCCGGCCAGCGCGGAAGCGCCGATCAGGCTGGCCTCCAGCTCGCCGGCGTGGAATTGGGCGGTAATGCCGAGCATGGCGATGCCGATGATGCTGAGCATGTAGCCGTCCAGCAACGGGCCGCCCATGCAGCCGATCACGAGCTTGCGGTGGAACTTGGAAAATTTAGCGTTGTCTAGGGCAGTGTTGAGACTCATGTCTCTCCTTGGTTTCATCGGGTTCAACGCGCCGCGCCGGCAGCGGCGGGCAGTGCCTGCGTGCCGGAGGCATGCGGCAGGCCGTACACGGTGTTGCGGAAAAGCAGGGCGGTGGTGACGGCGCCGACACCGCCCGGCACCGGGCTCAGGGCCGCCGCGACGGTGCCGACGGCGTCCGCCTGCACGTCGCCGACCAGTTCCCCGGCGGTGTCGAAGTTGGTGCCCACGTCGATGACCACGCTGCCCGGGGCGACGTGGGCGGGCCCGATCAGGCCCGCCCTGCCCGCGGCGGCGACCACGACCTCGGCGCTCCTGGTGGCCGCGGCCAGGTCCGCCGTTTTCGAGTGGGCGGCGGTGACGGTCGCGTCCCGGTTGAGCAGCAGGTGCAGCAGCGGCTTGCCGACGACGAGCGACCTGCCGACGACGGCGACCTGCCGGCCGGCAAGCCCGATCCCGTAGTGGTCCAGCAGTTCGACGACGGCGGCGGCGGTGGCCGGTGCAAAGCAGGGGTCTCCGGCCAGGAGCCGCGCCAGGGACGCCGGGTTGGCGCCGTCGACGTCCTTGCCGATGGCAATGGCACCGCCCAGATCGGCCAGGGCGGTGCCTTCGGGCAGCGGGGTCTGCAGCATGATGCCGTGGACGTCCTCGTTGGCGCCGGCCGCCTGCAGGGTGGACCGGATCCGGTCTGCGGAGGCGGCCGGACCGAGGTCGGCGACGGTGACGGTGACGCCGATCTTCGCGCCGAACCGCTGCAGGGTCCGGACGTAGGAGGCGCTGGACGGATCCTCGGTTGCGGTGACGATGACCAGCTGCCGGTGCTCGCCACGGCGGTTCAGCTCCTCGACGTCGGCGGCCAGCCGGGCCTGCAGGGCCGCGGCCACGGGCCGGCCCGAGAGGATGCGGGCACTCATGCGGCCACCGCGTTCCGGGCCGCGTCGGTTACCGCATCGAGCCGGCGCAGCAGGTCCTCGACCCCGTCGGCGGCGGCCTGCAGCTCGGCGCGGCCGCCTCCTGCGGGCATGGAAGGCAGGTTGGCTGCCAGGTTCACGCGGGCGATCGATGCGGCGGCCCGTGCCGAGGCAGCGGCCGCCGCCACGTCGGCGATCACGCTGCGGTTGCCGACCGGCAGCAGTTTCTCGGCCAGGGAGGTGAGCGCGGAGCAGATGCCGATGAGGTCGCGCGGGGCGTTGCTCGCCTCCGCCAGGGCTGCCCGGATGGCGGCCTTCCGTTCGGCCTTGGCCGCATCGTCCGATGCCGGCAGGCTGTAGACCGCGCCCACGGCGGCGAAGGTGCGGGCATCCTCTTCAGCCGCGACGAGGGCCTGGCCGGTCAGTTCGGCGGCCTGCCGGGCCACCTCCATGATGGTGGCTTCGGCGCCGGCGAACTTCGGCCCATTCGAGTAGGCGGCCACCATGGACAGCAGGCTGCCGGCGAAGGCTGCGTGGACCCCGGCTGCCGTGCCGCCGCCGGGGGCGGGGGTGCGCCGGGCGACCTGGTCAAGCAGGGCGCCTAGTTCCTCGGTACTTAGATGCTGCAAATCGTTCTCCCTTATCCGGGGCGGATGCCGGCGGGCTGGCGCCAAGCTGAGCATACAACTGATATATAACAGACCGTAGTGTCCCGCCTCACAGCTGTCAATGCTTTTCGCTGTCTGATTCCCGTGGCGGTTCCGGCACCGCCCATATGCCGCCGTGTTCCGCAGCCATTGCCCGGAGCACTCCCGCAGTGGACTGCCCTATGCGAATCCCGAGCCGCAGCCTCCCGGGCTGTGCCAGGGCCCAGCCGGATGATAATTCGATTGGCGCGGCGGCCACCCCGGAGGGCCTGCATGGAAACAGCCAGGCGGCAGTCGGTGCTGACAGTTGACACCAGGAAGTTCAAACGTAATGCCACAATGATCCCGGTGCCGGCTACTTCGACCGCCTCAACCCCGACAAGACAAAAACAACGCCATCAAACGCCTCACGGATCTCGGCCGCACCGTCACCCTAACCCCGGTCACCGCAGCCTGACCCACCTTACTTTCGTGTTAGCAACACGCTCTAGTACTACAGTCGCGTTAGTTGGCTGCCTGAGCGTTTCCGGTAATGGTGTTGGCGGGCGTTGTGCTGGTGCTTTCGGCGCCAGCGGGAGCGGTCCAGGGTGTGGTGGGGTCGGGGATTCAGGCCCAGACTAGGCGGGTGATCAGGTGCCGGAACTCGGCAGGGAGAGAGCTGTGAGGCCTTTCTGCCCGTTTCCGGTGCCCCTTTTTGCCTTGACCGCGGTCAGGAAGGCATGAGCGAGCATGGAGAGGGCGATGTGCCGGTACCAGCCGGTGTATTGCCGTACCTGGTAGTGGTCCAGGCCGACGTCGCCCTTGGCGGTCTGGAAGGTTTCCTCGATCGCCCAGCGAATCCCGGCGATTCTCGCCATTTCGGCCGGCGCGGTGTGCCTCGGGGTGTGGCAGATGAAGTACGCGGTTTCTTCGGGTTTGGCCCAGGCCTCGGCTCCCGCGGAAGTACCGGCGGCCGCAGCCATCAAAATTGCCGAACAGCTTGAATCCGACGTGCCAACCATGATTGGGCTGATATTGGGCTGACCGAGGACAACGACGAGAATGAGCTCATCGGATGCCCGGGCCAGTACACCAGTGCTGCCTGGATGGCCGACAAGACGGGAACACCGGAGGCCACGGGCATCGACGGCGGAGCCATCATTGAAGTCTTCGCCACCGCGGAAGACGCGCAGACCCGCTCCGATTACATTCAGCGTGTCCTCAAGGAGGCCGGCCCCTGCTCGGCACCGAATACCACCGCCTCAAGAGCCCCTGCTACGGGTATCCGGGAAGCTCGTGCCCAGCGAAGCCAAGGCCTACGAGACGGCCATCACCGAATAACCAACCGTTGCAGATCAAGCCGCCGCAGGAACCACGTTCCCGGCGGCAAAGACCCGGGCGTGACCCGACCGCGGGTACTTCCGGCCGACGGCGGTCCAGATGGTAACGGCGCAATAACGCCACGGGCATACCGTCGACGTAGCGTCCCTGGCTTCGGGGATCCCGGTTGCCGGGCCGCAGCTCAGGGCCGCCGGACCGGCCGCAAACGCAGGGTGGCCGGGGCCGCTGCAGGAATCGGCGGGATCGTCCCGCCCGGCTGCAGGTCTGGAAGGAAGGTGCGGCGTGTCTGACATCGTTAATGGACACAAACCGGTTTCGAATGAGCCGGAGGAGAACTTTTCCGAGGACGTAGGGGAACCGGTCACCGAGTCTCCCTCGGAGGGAAGCGGTTCCGGAGCGGGTCAGCTGGCCGGGGACGACCCGGTCCAGCAGGTGGCGGGGGGCGACCCGGTCCAGCAGGTGGCGGGTGAAGTCGAAGCCGTTGAAGGATACAGCCGGCCTGAAACGGTGGCGGCGAAGGCCTGGATGGCGCCGGCGGTGACGGGGCTGAGAGATATCGCTGAAGCCTCTTTCGGCAGACCGCAGCCTTTGGCGGAGATCGTGCATCCTCCCGACGACCGCGTGCAGATCAACGACACTTCCGTTTACCCGTGGCGGGTCCACTGCTCATTGGAAATTACCGCAGCCGATAGCAGCCAGTGGATCGGCACGGGCTGGTTCATCGGTCCGCACACGGTGATGACCGCGGGTCATGTCGTCCATATCAAGAACAGTGGCGTACCGGGGCGTGACGGCTGGGTCAGGAGCATCAGGGTCATGCCGGGGCGCACTGGAAGCACGCTGCCTTACGGTTCGGTGATCAGCCAGAGCTTCCGTTCCGTTAATGGCTGGATAAACGGCGGAGACGAGAACTACGACTACGGGGCGATCATTCTCCCGACCGACCTGGGGAATACCGTCGGCTGGCTGGGATTTGGCGTCTACTCGGACGCCGACCTGCTGGCCTCCACGGTGCACATTTCCGGCTACCCCGGCGATAAACCCGCGGGAACCCAGTGGTATGCCAGCCGCGGAATTGCGTCGGTGAACAGCCGGAAGGTGTTCTACGACATCGATACCGCCGGCGGGCAGAGCGGCAGCGGCGTGTACCGGATCATCAATGGGCAGCGCCATGGCGTTGCCATCCATGCCTACGGCGGCGCGGTGACCAATTCCGGAACCCGTATCATCACCCCGGTATTCAACAATATGGTTGCCTGGAAGGCATAAACTGGATCACACCGGAACGGCTCTTGGCGGACGGTTCATGGCATGAATGGCGATCGGGCATGGAATGGCTAAAACTGACAGTCACTCACAGGAGCCTGGGAGTGTTCGCCTTGCTGCTGGGGACCCTGGTCATCTCAGGCTGCGGAACACCCGCTCCCACGAAGCCCGGTGAGACAGTGCACCCACCGTACGTGATTTCAGGAACCGTCCACGATGCAGAGCAGGATCCTGTCGCCGGGGCGCGGGTGTATTTCACCGGGGGCCCCACTCCGATGCCTGACATCGCCGCGGTGACCGATCAGGCGGGCAGGTTCTCGCTGTCCGTCCCGGCGCCGGGCACCTACACCATTGAATGCTCGGCCGACGGATATGCCCCGGCGGCGAGGTCCATCGAAGTCACCGGCAGCCAGGAGGTCACACTGGAACTGCAGGCACCATAGTCCAGCGTTCCTTCCAAACGCGTCTGGTGGCAGCTGCCGCCGTCGCAACGCGGGGTTCCCGAGATGTGTCCGTCTCGGGAACCCCGGGCTGTTGTATGAGCAACGGTCCTCTCGCGTGTGGGTATGATCCGGCCGTCCGCGGAGAGCGGCTGGCGGACGCGGGTCCGGCCCCGCCGATCTTCCTGGCCGAGCCAGGAATAATACCCGTCGGCCCACCCCGGACCCGCCCCGGGGCCAACCCGAGCTGCAGGGCCGTGCAGCGGGAACCGGTTGAAGAATCCGATGCCGCGGAGGGGAGCGCCGTCATGACCGCAGTGGCCTCAGCGTCCCCGTCGGGGGCCGAGGCTCCGTCCTCCGAACCCCGGGATAGCGTGGAGCGGTCGGCAGGTTTCGATTCCAGTCAGCTGGAAAGATGCGCGGCGAGCCGCAGGCTCAGGGCGGCCAGGGTCAGCGACGGGTTGGCAGCCGGTGAGGCCGGGAACACCGAGTTGTCGCAGGCGTAGAGATTCTCGTAGCCGAGGAACCTCAGGTCCGCGTCGACCGCTCCAGTGCCGTCATCTGCCATGCGCAGCGTCCCGGCCTCGTGTCCTACTCCGCCCAGGGCGGCGTCCTGCAGCCAGAGCCCGCCCTCGCCGAGCACGGGTCGGGCTCCGAGGGCGGCGAAGAGTCCGTCTGCCAGCAGGTCGGCCTCCGCGCGCCCGGGATCGCCCGGCCCGGCCCGGTGCACCGTGACGGTCACGGGATCGGCGGGGCTGCCGGTGATGGTCAGCAGGTTCGCCTCGTTTAGCGGCGAATAGCTCATGAACACGGCTTCGCACATCATCCAGTCCGCGCGCAGGCGCCGCTCCTCGGCGAGGTTCTCCGGGTCCACGTACCGGCCCTGGTTGAACTCGGCGCCGAGTTCAACGACGATGTCGAAGGCGTGCTGCAGCCGGTTGGCGTCGGGGTGGGCGAGCAGCACCTTGGCCGAGGCGGTGGTGCTGGCGAAGGGGGAGTCGGGAGGAAGCGTGAAGTGCCGGTAGCGGATGGTGTGGTCGGTCAGGCCCCTGCCGATCTTTTCGTTGGGGTCCGCGAGGCCGGACTGCAGGGCGATCTTGGCCGATTCGAGCGTGCCGGCGGCGAGGACCACGGTCCTGGCCCTGAAGGTTCGTTGCTTTTGGCCGAGCAGGTCCCAGCCGGTCACGCCGGTGACGGTGTTGGGCCGGTTCGGGTCCACCGTGACTGCCCAGACGGCAACATTGAGATTTATCTGGGGCCGCTGCCGTCCTGGGCCGGGCTCGTCGATCAGCCTGTCCTCCAGCAGCAGGTCGGCGGTGGAGAAGATGCCGCCGGGAACGGACCATTCGCGGTGTCCCTCGTACTGCACTGCCACGGGGGCGTCCTGGGCAACAAAACCCGGCAGGGCGTCCTGCAGCGCCGCCCGTGAGGCGTCCTGGTAGGGGTTGGGGTCCGGGGGGACGCGGTTCAGCGCCTGCTCGGCCGCCTCGTAGCCGTCGTTGAGCAGGTAGGCGCGGACCGCCGCCGGCCACTGTTCGAGTTCCCAGGGGGCCTGGCGGGGGATAAGCCCGCCCCAGAACAGCGACCGCCCGCCGAGGTTGAACCCTTGGGCGCCCGCAAACTGCGAGCCCGGCGTATTGAGGTAGTTGACGGTCTGGAAGTCAGGCCAGAGGGACCAGACGTGCTTGTCGAAGGTCCCGGGGCGGATCCGGCGGGGGAGGTTGCCCACGTGGGTGGGGAACAGGTACGAGCCGGCCTCGAGCACCAGCACGTCGGCGCCGGCGTCGGCCAGGCGGGAGGCCAGCAGGCCGCCGCCCATGCCCGAGCCGACCACCAGGACGTCGTATTCGTGGTCGGGGTCCAGGTTCCGGGCCAGGAAACGCTGGGCGACGGCCGGGTTCTCGATAAGCAAGCCCGTGGGTCTCGGAAAGGCGACGTCATCCTCGGTATAGGTGATCTCGCCCGCCAGCGCCGCAGGAGGCAGTGACAGGTTGGGACCGTTCATCCACACGCCCGGGGCGCGGACGAACTTGAATTCAAGCCCGCCGGGGAAGGCCGTCTCGTCCAGGTGGAAGGTCCAGGCGCCGCCGGTGTAGTAGCCGCCGCGGTCCAGGTCCCAGCGGGGGGCCCAGCGCATGGTGACGGTCTGTGCGGGGGCGTGCTTCTCGGTGACGAATCGGACGGTGAACACGGCACTCCCCCTGATCCCCGCGGCGGACAGTCAGCGTCAGCGTATGCGAGGCCGGCACCGGCGTCGAGGGACGGTCGGCCCGTTCCGGTTTCAGCATGCAAGTTTCAGCTTTCGAGGCCGGCCCCGCCGCGCCGTCGATCCGGTCCGGTGCGGTCGCCGCCTTTGTGGCCCGGGGTGCCAAAATCCCAATGCCGGTGCCTGACTACCGGTCACCGGCCAAGGCCGGTTCTTGCCCGGCACTTGACCTGATGTCCGGATCTCCTCGCAGCCGGCGCCGGTTGGGGGCTCGCGGTAATCAGTTCGCACCGGCAATGCGGAGGGCAGATTCCGCCGCACCGGCGGCCCCTGGCCGGATCCTCCGGGACTGCGCAGGACCGCAGGGAGCCCCGGCCGGAGGGCCGCCCGGTAGCTGCAAGGTGCCCCCAGGCATCCGTCCCGCGTATCAGAGTTCCAGGGATTCCCGGCGTTGCGGCCGCACATCAACCCGCTCGATGAGCCGCCGGATATCTTCGGGCAGCGTCGCATCGGTGTAGTTCAGCCGGAACTGCCTGCCGGCCTCTTCCAGCAGGATCTCATAGAGCTGTTCATCCGGCCGTCGGCGCCCAACAGCCGGTGACGTCAGATGCCGCACGCCCGCCCGGTCGACTTCACCGGCAAAGGTCTTCGCATCGTCCGGCGGCAAATCGCTGTCGTCCAGCTCGGTGCGCCTGACGATGCCGGCAATGCCGCCGCCCCGGCGGACCGTGAGCTTCATGGCAGGACTCCAACCGCCTCCCAGGCCTCGCGTATGGCCGACTGCTCACCGTTGCCGAACAAATTGCCGGCGACCTTCACAGTGGCATGGGCCGCCTCGTCGAACTGGGTGTCCGGACGGATGACCTCCGTCAGGGCCGTGTACCAGATTTTCCCGGCAACCTCCCAGGCATGGCCGCCCAGCGCGGTGGCGGCGAGGTAGAAGGCATGGTTCGGGATGCCGGAGTTGATGTGCACGCCCCCGTTGTCGTTGCGCGGATCGTTGTCATCGGGCAGGTCGACATAATCGTCCATATGCTTCGGCTGCCTGTCCCCCCTGAACGCGGTTCCCGGCTCGCGCATGGACCGCAAGGCCGTGCCGAGCAGCGGGACCAGTGTACCCTCGCCGATCAGCCAATCCGCCTGGTCAGCGGTCTGGTTCAGGCTGTACTGCTTCACCAGCGACCCGACAACATCGGAGAAGTGTTCGTTCAGGGCACCGGACTGCTTGCTGTAGACCAGTCCCGCCGTGAATTCGGTGACACCGTGGGTGAGCTCATGGGCGATAATGTCCAGGGAGCGTGTCAGCGCCCCCACTTGGAATATCTGTCCGCTGCCGTCGCCGTAGATCATCTGGGCGCCGTTCCAGAAGGCATTGTCGAAATCGGCCCCGTAATGGACGGTGGAGACAAGCTCCAGCCCGGCACCATCGATGGAGTCGCGGCCGAACACGTCACGGTAGAAATCAAACGTGGCCGCGCTGCCATCGTAGGCCTCGTTGACGGCCTGGTCCGGAACCGGCGGCTCGCCCCATCCCCGCATCCTTACTCCCGGGAGGAAGAACCTGCCACGGTTCTGGTTGGTGTAGACGGTCAGCCGGCGCTGCGTTGTGAGTCCCAGGCCCGTCACCTGCCCCACGCTCAGGTTCAGTTCGCGGCACAGGCGGCCGATCATGGCCCTTTGCGTCCTCATGGAGGCGGACGTGGCCAGGGCGCGGATCGCGGCCTCGCGCTGCTCCGGCCCGGCCCCGGGCTCGGTGGCAAGCCTGCCGAGCAAATCCGGAGGGGCGATACAGCACAGCGGCATACGGTTGGACCTGGACATGACTGTTCCTTTCCCTGGACGGATCTACGGGCCGGCATGAACCTGCGCCATGCGTCCCGCTCGTGAGTGTGCAGCAACGGCGTTATTTCATCGTTACAGCGCTTGCCGGCCCGCGGCACCCTGAAGGGATCGAGGGCGCGAAGTCCATGGACAGATCCTGCGTTAACCGCGCCACCGCGGAGGGGAACCGCTGACCGCCAGGCGAAGTGTCCGGCCCGCGGGCCGGACACGGGGCCGGCGGGCCGGAATGCCCGTACCGACAGCCGGCCGTCGCGCTCCGGAGACCGACGGCCCGCCCGCCGTCGGGCAGGGAGCGGGGGCAGATACCTTCGGTCCTGCCCGCCTGCACCAACCCGGCGTACTCTACCGTGCGGGCCGCCGTCCGGTCGCCTTACCCGCCGGGCCCGGTAGCAGGTAAGGACCTTCCTGCCGTAACAATGTTGAGCCCTTTCCCCGCTGCTTCATTAGCGCATTGATATGACCCGCGTGACAGGCTAGTGTCTCAAAACACATAGTTAAGTGACTTGCCATACTGTTGCGTGAGGGCTGTCGGACCATGAAGGAGACCAGATGTGTGATGATGCCGTTTCGAAAGCCATGAACCGGGTGCCGTCGTCGTCCAGGCGCGGCTTCCTGCGGGCCGCCGGTGTAGCGGCCGTCGCCGGAGGGCTGGCCGGGGTCACAGCTCCGGCCGCAGTAGCGGCCGCCCCGGCCGGCAGGAGCAAGGGGCCCAAACACCGTACGCGCCTGGTCCTCCTCGGCACTGCGGGCGGCCCGGCGCTTATGGGCGAGGACCGCTACGGTGTAAGCACAGCGGTTGTCTACGAAGACAAGGTCTACGTGGTGGACCTCGGGCACGGGGCGCAGACGCGGCTCCTGCAGGCCGGACTCGGTGCCGAGGGGCTCGGCGGAACGTCCATGGCCAACGTCCGTGGCATCTTCTTCACCCATCTGCACAGCGACCACCTCGTCGAGTGGCCGGCCGTCTACGCCACCGCGGACATGAACATCACCGGCAGGCCGACCAAGGAGCCCATCCGGGTCTTCGGCCCCGGCGACCGGGGCAGCCTGGTCCGGGTCTTCCCGCCCGGGCGCCCCGCCCCCGAGCTGTACAACCCGGAGGACCCCACTCCCGGCATCGCCGGAATGACCGGTTACCTCCGGCAGGCCTTCGCCGCGGACTTCAACGACCGCGCCAGGGACAGTAACAACGTGCACCCCGACCGGACGTTCGAGGTCCGCGACATCGATATCTCCCCATACTGGGCCGTGACGCCCGAAGGTATTCCGCCGCGCCTCGCCGCACCCATCCAGGTGTGGGAGGACGGAGACGTGACGGTTACCGCAACGCTTGTCGACCACCGTCCGACGGCGCCCGTTTTCGCCTACCGCTTCGACACCCCGGACGGATCCGTCGTGATTTCCGGAGACACCTGCGTGAGCCAGAACCTGATCGACCTGGCCCGGGACTGCGACTACCTGGTACACGAGGTCATCGACCCGCAGTTCGCCGAAAACCTCGCCGCTTCCCTGCCGCCGTCAATCGGCGGCCCGCTGAAGGAGCACCTGCTGGCCTCACACACGAGCATCGAACAGGTCGGCCGGGACGTTGCCGAGCCCGCCGGGGCCAAAAACCTGGTCCTGTCCCACCTCGTGCCGCCGAACAACCCGGCGGACCGCTGGCGCAAAGCCCAAAAGGGATACGCCGGGAAGCTGACCGTCGGCGAGGACCTCATGGAATTCGGCCTCGGACCCAGGAACCGCTGAGGAACTGGCGGGCCTCTCCGAAGGCCCGCCCCCGGCCTGGATCCACGGGCGGCAGCCGGCCCCGGTCGTTTGCGAAACCGGCTGCGGGCCCGGCTTGCAGGCAGTACGGGGAAACCCGTCCGGCAAAGCCATTCTCAAGCAGGTGCTTTGCCAAGCCGGACGAACGCGACACCGCCCACGGAATCGGGGGCGAGCCATCCGCAAAGCCTGGCCAGAGACACCCGGTGACATATCGTGCGTTATCAGTGCATGCCGGTGGTTTGACTCCTGAAGAGGTCCTTTGGGCTCCTCAGGCGCGTGTCTAAGGGTTCGGGCGTTCGGGTGCGTTTATGGTCAATTCATGGATCGGGACCAGACCTGCGAGTTGGAAGGGCAGACTTCGATCGACGATTTGCTCGACGAGCCGGTCGGCGTTGCTCATATCCAGATGGTGTTGCCGATCTATGTGCAGCTCAGGCCGGGGGAGTTTCGGCGTTTGTCCTGATGCGCGGCGGAACGGAATCAGAACCCTCTGGGGCTGGTCCGATCCTGGCTGCCGGCCGCGGCCGCGTGCGGGCACACGCTTAGCCCTCTGCCGGCGGACATCCGACGGTGAGTGACTGCTGGCCGTGTCAGCAAGCGGCTCGCCTGATGGGTCAGCTTACGTATGCGCTGTTATTGGCTCTCGCCGGGCCGGGGCTGTCCCGTTTGCTGTTCGCCCTCCCGGCAGGGGCCGGGAGGGCCGGAGCGTGGCTGCACAAGCGCGGCTCCGCATCGGCTGCCAGGTTCGAGCGTCACGGGTTGTTGAACAGGAGCACTTGATCGGAGCTTTGCATGGCATGTCCGGTAGCGGCCGGTGTCATCGGCGTCCAGGCAGCGGCCGTCTTCGGGCCCCTTTATCTGCCGTACGAGCTGCAGGCCCCGCGTCCGGTCGGCACTTTCCCGGACCGGTCCGCCGCCGGGGAGCGGGGGCCGCGGGCCGGGACGCGGCCCCCGCATGCCGGCCCGCGGCCATGCCGGCGCCACGGGCTTTCTTCCCTCATTTCCCGGTGCCGGCCCCCGGTGCTGCAGGGGTCCGGTCCTCAGCCGGCGCGGGGTGAGCGGTGCTTGAGGAAGATGCCGGTGGTGAAATCGGCCGGGGCGTCGAGATTGGCCCCGTCGTCCACGCCTACTCCCAGGCGGCCGACGAGTTCCCCGCCCAGCCAGCCCGTGCCCAGGGCTATGACAACGGCGAGCAGCTCCAGCACAAAGGCCAAGGTGCCGGGTGCGTTGTCCTGGACGCTCCCGCGCAGGAACCAGCCGACCGCGAACAGCACGATCATCACAACATTTCCTGCCCCGTGGACCTGGCCAATGCGTTTGGCACGCGTCCCGTTCGGGACCGCGGCCAGGTCGATGCTGCCGAAGACGGCCGCCAGCAGGCCCGTCAGGACACCGGCGGCGATCATCAGGTAGGCCGCCGAGGTGAAATTGCCGTTGCTGCTGAGCAGTCCGATCACGTCGAACACCACCGCCGTGGCGAGCAGCCCGAGCGGGAAGACAACCAGTTGCTGGTGAATGGAATGTCCTGCGGCTTTTGCCCTGCTCTCCATGTCCGCCTCCTCGACGAATCACTGGGGGAGGCGAAGACTGTCCCGCCTCCATTTCTAACACTAATTCATATTGCTTTTAGAGACCAGACCCTTCCGTCCCCGGGGGGCCCCGGTGGCAGCGGTGCCTTGTGTGGAGATCAGCCCGAAGCAGCAGAAGCCCGGCTTTTCCATCATTTTTTCCGTCCCGTCCTTGGCGGATGCCGCCCGGGCCGGACGGCATCATCCCAGGGGAAAGCTGTTGCGGGCCGGACCGGGACCGCTGAGCTCGCCGCGGAAAGCCGTTGTTGTCGTCAGGCTTCCGGCGGCCCTGATGCCGCGCAGCGACATGCACAGGTGCTCCGCTTCCAGGACGACGCCGGCACCCCGGGCATCGAGGGTGTCCATCAGCCAGTCCGCTACCTGCGTGGTGAGCCGTTCCTGAACCTGCAGGTCCCGGGCGAAAAGCTCCAGGCCGCGGGCCAGTTTGGACAGGCCCACCAGTTTCGTGCCGGGCAGGTAGCCGATATGGGCCAGGCCCCGGAACGGCAGCAGATGATGCTGGCAAAGTGAGTGGAACGGGATGTTCTTCACCAGGACCAGGTCCGTGTACCCCTCGGTGTTGGGAAATGTGGTCCAGCCGGTCCGGGCCGGAGTCAGCATCTCCTCAAAGGCCTTCACGACGCGGCGCGGCGTGTCCGCCAGGTGCGGATCCGAGGGGTCCCTGCCCAGGGCCCGGAGGAAATCGGTGATGGCGGCCCGGGCTGCTTCTGCGTCGATCAGGTTCCCGGCGCTCCCGGCAGGGGTGGGATCCAGTTCGTCGAGGTCGGCAAGGTCCGGAACGGAGAGCGTCCGGTGAGCCTGATCCTGGTCCGAAAGCATTGGCACCCCCATGGGTTCTAAAACTAATTATCTTGACTTTAGAGTCGGCCGCAGGGATCGTCAAGACCGGTGCGGCGAACGGGAAGGCTTTTCACGCCCCGCTTCGTCCGAAGTGGCCCGCGCCGGCCGAAGACGCCCCGGAAGGTTCCAGGCTTCAGCGGAACGCGTCCGGGCCGGACGGACCATGGGCGCCTCTTGGCCGCGCACCGAAAACGGGTGGCGCACAAAAACCGGACGCCGCAGGCCGGCGGCCCTTGGGTGATTGGCCGCTCAGTCCTCACCGGGCGGCAGGAGCCGGACGCAGCAACGTCCCGGCGCGGGATCCAGCACGGCCCTGCAGCCGGCCGGCGGGGCGGTTTCGGCGACGGCAGCCAGCAGGTCGAGGTTGAGCCCGCAGACCGTGGAGGTGTGCGCCTGCGCCAGGCGGTGGAAGGGGCAGTTGAGCAGGGTGATGCTGCCGTCCCGTTCCGCGCGGGGTTGGTACCCGTACCGCTCCAGCGCCCCGGCCAGGTCGGCAGCTTCCTTGCCGATGGCCCGCCCTGCCTGAGCGGCCACGCGCTGCAGCGAATCTTCCACCGGGGCACCGCTTCGGGCCGAATCCTCCACGGCTGCGGCAAGAAGCTCGGCGGCCAGGTCGTAGTGGCGTGGCGGCAGGCTCAGGGACACTTCCCGGACCGCCGGCGCATACAGCTTGGTGGGCCGGCCCGCCCCGGGGCCGCTTCGGCCGGTGAGCCTGCGGAAGCTCACCTCCAGCAGCTTTTCCCCGGCCAGGCGGTCCAGATGGAAGGCCGCGGTGGCGCGTACCATTCCCAGGGCTGCCGCGACGTCGTCGCGGCTGACCGGGTGGCCGGCGCCGAGGATGAATTCAAAGACCGCACGGCGGGAAGGGTCGCCCAAGGCTGCCAGCGCACTGTCGGGGCCGCCCGTGCTGTCTGCCACCATGCATGCATCCTACTCTAAAAACAATGCCTGTTCACATAAGAGGACACCCTTTAACGGGAGGGCTCGGTGGATCATCTCCGGGCCAGGATGCGGGGTAGTCAGTATGCTGCATGCCGGGCCGGCACCCAGCCGCATCGACGACTGCGTTTTGCGAATCGGGATCGACGGGTCCGTCTGGCCATCATCGGTTGCGGTGCCGATCTGCAAGATTCGGACGGGTCGGATCCGGATGCACTGCCAGGTTTCGCGGGGCGGAGTCCCGGGGAGGCGGGCACCGGTAGCTGGTGCCCGCCTCCCCGGGCGGAAGCCCGGTTGCCCGGTGGCGGCCAGGGCCTGATGCTGGGTCTTCGTCTTTTCCTTCGAGCAGATCCGCTTGCCGATGGTTTCGGCCTTCTTCAGGGTCCGGTAGACCTTGCGCTCGAGCGGGTACACGTCCATGGTGAACTTGCCGCCGATGACGGGCCGGATGCGCGGCTGGGAGGGGAAGGAACCGCCCCGGAGGTTCTCCCCGGCAACACCGTAGAAGATGTTCTCGCCCGTGTGCGGGAAGTGGCCGGCCCGGGCCTTGTCCCCGCCGTCGAATTTTCCGGTGCAGGAGAGGAACATCGGCCCGATCGCAAAGCCTTCCATCCAGTGGGTTTCCACGTCGGAGACCCTGCAGTTCATGCGGACCGGCTTCGATCCGTCCGAGACCAGCGGCCTGGTGCCGGCCTTGAGGCGGATCTTCTTCGTGGTCCAGGTCTTGTACTTCGCGTAGGTGGTGACGGTGTACTTGCCCGGCTCCAGGCTGGCCTGCCTCGCCTTGTATGCGAGGGTCTTCCCTCCCTGGCTGACGGCCAGCCAGGGTCTTGGAGGTGATCCTGGCGTTCCCGCAGGCCTTCACCGAGGGCTTGATCATGGCCTCGTAGTCGTCCCCGGCGCTGACGTTCCTGATCTTGCCGATGGTGAAGCTTGCTGTGCCCTTCCCGGAGGCTTATAACGGGACGGGCGCGGGCTCAACCGAAAAGGGACCAGGGCGGTTCGACAGGCAGACCGTGAGGGCGGAGCCCACCGGAGCGCCGCGGTCCCGCGGCTTGCGGGCGGGCTTCACCTGCCGGGAGGGGTGTACCGGGTGCGGCACTACGGTTTTCCCCTGCGGAGGAAACCCAGGGAGGGGCGGCACCGATGGCCCGAAGCCGCAGGGTGCCGGCTGTGCTAGGTGGGCCCGAACGCCGGGGCGACCTGGCCGAGGTAGTGGTTCTTCGGCCAGTGCC
>NZ_JBHTML010000085.1:0-16482 GCF_042679445.1 Arthrobacter sp. GCM10027362 | reverse complement strand
GCCGCAGGCTGCGCGGGGCCGCGCCGCCGCCGTCCGCGGGCGACGGGCGGCGGTAGGACACCCAGGAGAAGATGCCGATGTACAGCGGCGCGACCACCAGCAGCTGGGCGATCAGCACCGAGACGACAGGGGTGGAACTGCCCACCGCATACAGGGCGATGGGCAGTCCGATATTGCCGGCGTTGACGTAGGAGGAGCTCATGGCCCCGACCGCTATGGTGCCGGCAGTCCGGCGGAAGAACCCCACGGCCAGGACCGCATAGACCAGGCCCGTGGCCGCCGCGATCAGCAGGGCCGCGGGGGCGAAGACGCCGAACACCGTGCCAAGGTCGCTCTTGGCCAGCAGTACGAACATCAGCGCCGGATTGGTGATGTAGTAGATGACCTGGGTCAGGGCCGGCTTTGGATCCGCACCCGCCCCAAGCCGCAAAGCCGATGCCAGATAGCCGGCACCGGCGATGAGCAGGACGATGCTGAATCCCTGCAGGACGCCCTCCACGCGGGCCGCCTTTCCTTAAGTTGTGTGGTTAAGTGCCGCGGGGACGGTCCGTGCCGGACCGTCCCCGCGGATGTGGTGTCAGCGGACCAGGCAGGGCCGCTTCGGGTCGAACTCCCAGTCCTTGACCAGGTACTGCATCGAGACCGAGTCGTCCCGGGCGCCGAGCCCGTGCTCCAGGTAGAGCTCGTGGGCCGCCTGCAGTGCTTCGCGGTCCAGCTCGATACCCAGGCCCGGAGCCTGCGGCACCTTGATTTCGCCGCCGCGGATCAGCAGCGGTTCGCGGGTCAGGCCCTGGCCGTCCTGCCAGATCCAGTGCGTGTCCAGCGCGGTGATTTCCCCGGGCGCCGCGGCGCCGACGTGGGTGAACATGGCCAGCGAGATGTCGAAGTGGTTGTTCGAGTGCGAACCCCAGGTCAGCCCGAACTCCTTGCACAGCTGCGCCACCCGGACGGAGCCGGCCATCGTCCAGAAGTGCGGGTCGGCCAGCGGGATGTCGACGGCGTTGCTGCGCACCGCGTGGGCCATCTCGCGCCAGTCCGTGGCGATCATGTTCGTGGCAGTCTGCAGGCCGGTAGCCCGGCGGAACTCGGCCATGACTTCCCGGCCGGAGAACTTGCCTTCGGCGCCGCACGGGTCCTCGGCGTAGGCCACCACGCCCTGCATCCGCTTGCCCAGCCGGATGGCGTCCTGAAGCAGCCAGCCGCCGTTCGGATCCAGCGTGATGCGGGCGTCCGGGAAGCGCCGCTTGAGCGCCGTGACGGCATCCACTTCCAGGTCGCCGGCCTGGACGCCGCCCTTGAGCTTGAAGTCCTGGAAACCGTAGCGGGCCTGTGCCGCCTCGGCCAGCCGGACCACTGCCTCCGGGGTCATGGCCTCTTCGCGGCGCACGCGTTCCCAGTCGTCGGCGCCGTCGGGCTCGCGCAGGTACGGCAGGTCGGTGGCATCGGGATTGCCCACGTAGAACAGGTAGCCGAGCATCGGTACCGCTTCACGCTGCTGGCCGTCCCCCAGCAGTTCAGCGACCGGGACGCCCAGGAACTGCCCGTGCAGGTCCAGCAGGGCCGACTCGAGGGCGGTCACGGCATGGACCGTGGTGCGCAGGTCGAAGGTCTGCAGGCCGCGGCCGCCGGCATCGCGGTCGGCGAAGGCGGTAGCGATTTCGCGCAGCAGGCTGCGGAACCGGGCTACCGGACGGCCTGCCAGCATGGCGCCGGCGTCCTCGAGGGTGGCACGGATCTTCTCCCCGCCGGGGACTTCGCCCAGGCCGGTGCGTCCGTCCGAGTCCGTCACGATCACCACGTTGCGGGTGAAGAACGGCCCGTGGGCGCCGGAGAGGTTCAGCAGCATCGAGTCGTGCCCGGCAACCGGGACAACCTCGACGGCGGCAATGGTGGGCTGGTTGCTCATGCCTGCTCTCCTGCAAGTTCCAGAGTGCCGTCGATGCGGCGGTTGAGCTTCCACGGGTTCGCCTGCTGCAGCGGGGCCGGCAGCAGCGCATCCGGGATGTTCTGGTATGCCACGGGGCGCAGGAACCGCTCGATGGCCAAGGTGCCCACCGATGTTGTGCGCGCATCCGAAGTTGCCGGGAACGGGCCGCCGTGGACCATGGCGTGGCCCACCTCGACGCCGGTCGGCCAGCCGTTCGCGAGGATGCGGCCGGCCTTGCGCTCCAGGACCGGCAGCAGCGGGGCCACGGTCGCCTGGTCCTCATCGGTCAGGTGCAGGGTTGCGGTGAGCTGGCCTTCCAGCCGCCTGGCCGCGGCCACCAGGTCCTCGGTGGAGGTGTACCGGATCATCAGCGAGGCGGCGCCGAAGATCTCCTCGTGCAGCACATCATTGGACAGGAAGGTGGGAACGTCGGTGCCGAACACGGCCGGCGCCGGGGCGTTCTGCGTGGCGCCTTCCTGGCCGCGCGCCACCAGCTCAACGCCGTCCTGCTTGCCCAGCGAATCCACGCCGGCAATCCAGGAGTCGGCGATGCCGCGGGTCAGCATGGTTTGTCCGGCGGACCGGGACAGGGCCCGGTTCACCGCGGCGGCGAAGGCATCGCCGGTTGCGCCGGCCGGGATGAAGACCAGGCCGGGGGCAGTGCACAGCTGTCCGCTGGAGCCGGTGACGGAGCCAACGTAGGCGGTGGCCAGCGCGTCCAGGTCGCCCTTGAGCGCACCGTCGAAGAAGAACACGGGGTTGACGGAGCTCATCTCCGCGTAGACCGGGATCGGTTCCGGACGCGCAGCGGCGGTGGCCATCAAAGCAGTGCCCCCGGAGCGGGAACCCGTGAAGCCCACGGCCTTGATGGCCGGGTCGGAGACCAGGGCCTGGCCGATGCTCGCGCCGGGACCGTAGACCAGGGAGAAGACGCCCGGGTGCAGGCCGGAGTCGCGGACGGCGTCGGCGATGGCGCGGCCGACGATTTCGCTGGTGCCCGGGTGCGCGTTGTGGGCCTTGAAGACCACCGGGCAGCCCGCGGCCAGCGCGGAGGCGGTGTCGCCGCCGGCGGTGGAGAAGGCCAGGGGGAAGTTGCTGGCGCCGAACACGGCCACCGGACCCAGCGGAACCTTGCGCTGGCGGATGTCCGCGCGCGGCATCGGCTGGCGGTCGGGCCGGGCCGGGTCAATCCGGACGCCGCGGAAATCGCCCTGGCGCACCACGGAGGCAAAGAGCCGCAGCTGGCCGGCGGTGCGGCCGCGTTCGCCGTTCAGCCGGGCAGCGGGAAGGCCGGTCTCGGCCATCGCACGTTCCACCAGTTCGTCACCGGCGGCTTCGATGTTGTCGGCAATCTTCTCCAGGAACGCGGCATGCGTTTCCGGATCCAGCGAGCTGAAGGATTCGAAGGCCTCCTCGGCGGCCGCGGTGGCGGCAGCCAGCTGGGCCCCGTCGAGGAGGCTGTACGCCGGCTCGAGGGCTTCGTTGGTGGCCGGGTTGAAGCCGTTGACGGTGCCGCCGCGGCCCGGGGTTTCCACCCCGGCAATGAGGGAGTGGCCGGTCAGGACGCTCTGCTGTGTGGGCATCAGGTGCTCCTTTGGTAGTGCCTTGGGACGATCGGGGCGGTCAGGCGCGGACGGCGACGGCGGCGCCGGCCGGGCGGATGCCGGCCGCGTCGATCAGCGCGGCCAGGTCCACCACGTCCTGCTCGGTCAGGTCCTGCAGCGGCGGGCGCACGCCGCCGGCGTCGCGGCCGATGGCCTTCAGCCCGCCCTTGACAATGGACACGCCGTAGCCCTTGACCCGGTCGCGGATCTCCAGGTACGGCAGCACGAAGCGGTTGAGCTTCTCGGTCACGGCGCCGCGGTCCTGGCGGCGCACGTCCGCGTAGAACTCCAGGGCGAACTCCGGGACGAAGTTGTACATGGCCGAGGAGTAGGTGCTCATGCCCATCTGCAGCAGCGGCAGCGCGAAGGTCTCGGCGGTCGGCAGGCCGCCCAGGTAGAACAGCCGGTCGCCGTTCTTGGCATAGACCTTGGCCAGGTGCTCGATGTCGCCGGTGGCGTCCTTGAAGCCGATGAAGTTGCCGTAGCGCTCGGAGAGGCTGGAGACGGTGTCCGCGGAGTAGACGGCGTTGGCGCGGTTGTAGACGATCACGCCGATGTTCGTCGCGCCGCAGACGGCCTCCACGTGCGCCTGCAGGCCGGCCTGGTCGCACTCGGTCAGGTACGGCGGCAGCAGCAGCAGGCCCTCGGCACCGGCGGCCTCGGCGGCGCGGGCGTTCTCGACAGCCTGGCGGGTGGAGCCGCCGGCCGAGGCCAGGACGGGCACCCGGTCGCCGGCTTCCTCGACGGCCAGGCGCACCACGCGGGCGGACTCGGCCGGGGTCAGGCTGAAGCCCTCGCCGGTGCCGCCGGCGGCGAACAGTCCGGCCACGTCGAAGCTGGCCTGCCAGTCCAGGTGGCGGCGGTAGGCCGCTTCGTCGATCTCCAGCGCGGCGTCGAACGCCGTGACGGGAAACGACAGCAGGCCGTCCTTGAGCTTGGCAGCGAGTTCCTGGGGCGTGTACTGGGCCACGGTGCATCTTCCTTTGCGACGGTGCCGGTGACGGCGGAGCGGGTAGTCGCCCTCAGCCTAGGAAGGACTGGTGATGCTTGTCCAAGCCCCATTTTGTATGGATTGATGCCCTGCATGCATCACTTCCCGGCTACGTGCTCTTCAGCTTGAGCACCTGCAACAGCCTGGCCAGCGCCGGGTTGCGCGCACCGCGGGCCCAAATGGCGTGCAGTTCCACCACATCCGTGGACGCCCCGGCCAGCCGCAGGTAGGACACGCCGCCGATGCCCAGCAGCTGCGCCGATTCCGGGACGAAGGCCACGCCGCGCCCGGCGGCCACCAAGGCCACCATGGTCAGGACCTGGCTGACCGAGTGGACCTCGTTGCGGTGCTCGACCGGCACCAGGCGCACCGCGAGGTCGTAGAAGTAGCGGGCCTTGGTGGGATGGTGCATCACCAGCGGCACGTCCACCAGGTCGGCAGCCTCCACCGCACGCTTCAGCTCGTTGAGCGGATGGCCTTCGGGCACGGCCAGCAGCAGGCTTTCGGAGAGCAGCAGATGGGACTCGAAGCGGCGGGTGTCGAACGGCGGCCGGGCCAGCCCCAGGTCCAGCTCGCCGTCGTCCAGGGCCTGCAGCTGTTCGCCGGTGACCATTTCCTGCAGGTCCACGTCCACGCCGGGCAGCCCCTCTTCGATCTCGGCCAGCAGCGGCCCGAGCAGGCTGTAGCCGGAGGCGGCGGTGAAGCCGATGCGCAGCAGGCCGGCGCGGCCGGCCGCAATGCGGCGCGCATTCTGCGGTGCCCGGGCCGCCGAGACGGCCAGCCGGCGGGCATCTTCCAGGAACGCCTGGCCCGCGGTGGTGAGCACCACCTTGCGGTTGTCGCGCTCGAACAGTTCGACGCCGATGCTCTTCTCCAGCTTCTGGATCTGCCGGCTGAGCGGGGGCTGGGTCATGTTCAGCCGTTCGGCCGCGCGGCCGAAGTGCAGTTCCTCGGCCACGGCGATGAAGCTGCGGACCTGGTCCAAGGTGAACATGATGCCCTCCGGGTATTAGTCAATGCAGTAATGGGTTTGGACATGCATCATAACTTTTTTCTAGGCTCGATCAGCGAACCGCTGGTGATCCGCTTCACATCCAGTGCCCACGTGCCACCCGACCCCGCAAGGAGTTTTCCCAGATGAATTTCCTCCCAACCCGCCGCGTCCTGCTCGGCACCGCCGCCGTTTCCGCCGTCCTGGCGATGACCGCCTGCGGCGGCAATGTCGGCGGCGCCCAAGGCTCCGGCGACTCCTACCCCTCCAAGCCGGTCAACATCACCGTCGGTGCCGCGCCCGGCGGATCGACGGACCTGATCGCGCGCGCCGTCGCCGAGGGAGCAGGCAATGACCTGGGCGTGGCGATGCCGGTGGTCAACAAGCCCGGCGCCAACGGTGCCCTGGCCATGAAGGAAGTCCAGGGCAAGGCCGCCGACGGCTACGAACTGGCCACGCTGAACGCCTCCCTGATCACCATCACCCCGCTCGCGGTGGGCGAGTCCGAGGCGGTGACCCTGGACGACGTCGACGTCATCGTGGGCCTCTCCCAGGACGACTACGTGCTGGTCGCCAACCCGAAGGCCGGCGTGAAGACCGTCAAGGACCTGGCCGCCGCCAAGAACCTGAGCTTCGGCACCACCGGCGTCGGCACCGGCTCGCAGCTGGCCCAGGCGCTGCTGCTCAAGCAGGCAGGCGTCAAGGGCACCGAGGTGCCGTTCGACTCCGGCGCCCCCGCGGTCACTGCGGTCCTGGGCAACCAGGTGCAGCTGGCCACCGTCCAGCTGGGCGAAGCCAAGGCCCAGATCGACGCCGGCAAGCTGGTGCCGGTCGTGGTCTTCTCCACCGAACGCAACAAGTTCCTGCCGGACGTGCCCACCGCCACCGAAGAAGGCTACGACATCCCGGTCTCGCAGTACCGCGCAATGGTTGCCCCCAAGGGCACCCCCGAGGAGGTCAAGACCCGGCTGAAGACCGCGTTCGAGAAAACCTTCAAGACCGAGGCCTACCAGCAGTTCAACGAGAAGAACCTGCTGACCCCGAAGGAGATCTCCGGCGAGGAGGTCGTGACCGAATGGACCGGCCTGGCCGAAAAGTACAAGGACCTGACCAAGAAGTACGGCATCTCCCTGCAGCAGAACTGACCACCGGCCGCCCCGCAGCGCCGAGCACACAGGAGCACCACCATGAATGAGGCCACCCATGAATGAGACCAGCATTCCGGTCCCTGCCGAAGCCGAGGAGGACCTGACCCCCGAACAGCTGGCTGCGCAATGGGAAGCCGAGGCACCGCCGGCCGCCGGGCCCCTGGCCAACCTGGCATCCTCGGCGGTGGCCACCGCCATCGGCATTGCCGGCCTGCTCCTGTCCGTGCAGCTGGGGCTGGGCTCGCCCAGCCAGCCCCAGCCCGGCCTGTGGCCGTTCATCATGAGCCTGGTCATTGCGGTGCTGGGCCTGGCCCAGCTGGTCATCGGCCGGCGCGGCGGGGAGGGCGAGAAGTTCTCGCACCTGTCCTGGCTGGTGCTCTTCGGCACCGGCACGCTGGTGGGGCTGGCCGCGCTGATGCCCGTCATCGGCTTCGAGATCCCCTCCCTGCTGCTCAGCTTCATCTGGATGAAGTTCCTCGGCGGTGAAACCTGGCGCGCGGCCGCGGTCTATTCGCTCCTGGTCGTCGCCGCGTTCTACGGCATCTTCATCCTGGGCCTGGGGACCACCATTCCCCACCTGTTCTAGCGGCCCGGAAAGGTTCTTCGCATGGATTTCCTGCAACCGGTACTGGACGGCTTCGGCGTCGTCCTGGTACCCACCAACCTGCTCTACTGCCTGCTCGGCGTCGTCATCGGCATGCTGATCGGGGTGCTGCCGGGCCTGGGCCCGGCGGCCACGATCGCCATCCTGCTGCCGCTGACCTACGGTATCGACCCGGTCACCGCGATCATCATGCTCGCGGGCATCTTCTACGGTGCCCAGTACGGCGGCACCATCACCTCGGTGCTGCTGCGCCTGCCCGGGGAGGCCAGCTCCGTGGTCACGGTCTTCGACGGCTACCAGCTGGCCAAGCAAGGCAAGGCCGGCACCGCACTCGGTATCGCCGCGATCGGTTCGTTCATCGGCGGCACCGTCGGCATCATCGGCCTGACCTTCCTGGCCCCGGTCGTCGCCGGTTTTGCGCTGGACTTCGGCCCGCCGGAGTACGCTGCCCTGGCCCTGCTGGGCATCCTGCTGGTGGCCACCATCAGCAACGGCAGCAAGACCAAGGCGCTGATCGCCGCGGCCTTCGGCCTGCTGCTGGCCACCGTCGGGCGTGACGTGTTCACCGGGGCGGAGCGGTTCACCTTCGGCAACCTGAGCCTGGCCGACGGCATCGACTTCGTCCCCGTGGCCATGGGGCTGTTCGGCCTGGGCGAGATCCTCTACAACCTGGAAGAGCGCCACCGGGCCGCCAAGGCTCCCGCCAAGGTGGCCAACGCCTGGCCCTCGCGGGCCGACCTGAAGCAGTCCTCCGGTGCGATCGGCCGCGGCTCGGTGCTGGGCTTCTTCCTGGGCATCCTGCCCGGCGGCGGTGCCACGATCTCCTCGCTGGCGGCCTATGCGCTGGAGAAGAAGCGTTCCAAGCACCCGGAGCGCTTCGGCAAGGGTGCCGTGGAGGGCGTCGCCGCCCCGGAGACGGCCAACAACGCCGCCGCCACCAGCTCCTTCATCCCGCTGCTGACCCTGGGCATCCCCGCCAACGCCACCATGGCGCTGATGTTCGGCGCGCTGCTGATCCAGGGCGTCACCCCCGGCCCGCAGCTGGTGGACCAGCACCCGGACCTGTTCTGGGGCGTGGTGAACTCGATGTACATCGGCAACATCCTGCTGCTGATCATGTCCGTCCCGCTGGTCGGGGTGTTCGTGCGCATCCTGCGCGTGCGGGCCGCCATCCTGGCCCCGGTCACCGCCCTGATCACGCTGCTGGGCGCCTACACGATCAACAACTCCATGTTCGACGTCGTGCTGGTCGTCTTCTTCGGCATCGTAGGCTACCTGATGAAGAAGTTCGGCTTCGAGCCCGGTCCGCTGGTGCTGGCCTTCGTGCTCGGCGAGCTGCTGGAGGCCAACCTGCGCCGCTCGCTGCTGGTGCTCAACGGTGATCTGGGCGGGATGTTCGGACGGCCGATCTCGGCCACCCTGCTGGTCGTCTTCGTGGCCGTGGCCCTGTGGCCGGCCGCCAAGTCCCTGCTGGCCCGCCGCCAGGCACCCGTCGTCGAGCCCCACAAGACCAAGAAAGTCAAGGAAAACGCATGAGCATCCTCGTTGGATACATTCCCACCCCCGTGGGCGAGGCGGCCGCGCAGGCCGCCATCGCCGAGGCCAGGCTGCGCGGCGAGAAGCTGTTCGTGGTCAACTCGGTGCGCGAAGGCGCGCTGGTGGACAAGTCGGTCGCCTCGGACGAGGACCTGGCGCGGATTGCCGCCGACGCTGCCACCGCCGGCATCGAAGTGTCCATCCTGGAGTCCACGCACTCGGACGACCTGGCCGAGGAGGTCCTGGCCCTCGCCGAGGCGCACGATGTCTCGCTGATCGTGATCGGCCTGCGCCAGCGCACCCAGGTGGGCAAGTTCATCATGGGCTCGCACGCCCAGCGGATCCTGCTGCAGGCGGACCGGCCGGTGCTGGCCGTGAAGGCCGGGCAGGACCGGCACTGACCTGCTGCACCATAGCCCTGCGGGGCCGGACGGAAGACCGTCCGGCCCCGCAGCCATTCCTGGCGCCGTTCAGGGCTGTTCCAGGTCCCGGGCGCCCTCGAGGATGGCAATCGCCCTGCGGCCCAGGCTTCCGGTGACGTGGCGCTGCATGGTTTCGCGGGCGCGGACTGCATCGCCTGCGATCACGGCACCGGCTATCTGGATATGCTCCTCCTGGACCCGGATCCGGTCCTTTTCGGAGTCCTTCCGGCCCTGCAGGCCGACCTGGCGGTAACGGTCCGCCTTGTCCCACAGGCCCTCGAGGATGTTAATGAGCAAGGGGTTGTGCGAGGCGCGGTAGATGGCGCGGTGGAACTCCCGGTGCGCTGTCATGGCGGCCAGGTCTGTTGCATCCCGCAGCGGGGTGAGCTGGCTCAGCGCGGTTTCGATGTCTGCGATGTCAGCCGGTGTCCGGCTCCCGGCGGCAAGGCCGGCCGCCAGGGGATCCATGCTTTCCCTGATGACATAGAGATCCCGGGCCTCCTCGGCCGTGAGCGAGGTGACCCTGGCATCGCGGTGGGACTCCAGCTGTACGAGTCCTTCCGCGGCGAGACGGCGCAGGGCCTCCCGCAGCGGGGTGGTGCTGACGCCGATCTCCTGCGCAAGCAGGACCTGGCTGAGCACGGAACCCTGGGCCATCTCCCCGGTGAGGATGCGGCGGCGCAGTTCGTCGTAGGCGTAGGCGCTCTTCGTCAGCGCTACGGCCGGGTTGGGCACCGTTTCCTCCTGATGGTCAAGTACCGTTCGACGCCGAACGCGCGGCCGGGCAGGCGGAACAGATCATGTCCTACAGTACGCCGGGCGCCGTCACGGCAGGGGAGGGGCGGCGGCCGCGTGCTGTCCCAGCACAATCAGGCGGGGCCACGCTCAAATATTATAGCCTATAATCTTCTTCTGGCCTGTCTCCTGTTTTCGAGAAAGGGTGTCCCATGCCGCTCGCCGCCGCTGCCGGTTCCCCTCCGGGCGTGACCCAGCTGAGCATCCACGGCGAGGTGCTGCAGGCGGTGGACATCAGGGGCGCCTTCGGGCCCGGCTTCGACCGGCTGCCCGTGGTCCTGAGGCTGCTGGCCGAGAATGTCCAGCGGAACATGGCCGGCCGGGAGCGGGAGCAGGCAATGGAAGCGCTGCGGGCCTGGCTGGGCTCCGGTACCAGCACCGCGGAGATCGAGTTCCTGCCCACCCGGGTGCTCATGCACGACACCACGAGCACGCCTGCCCTGGTCGATATCGCCGCCATGCGCGACACGGTCGCCGAATCCGGCGGGGATCCCATGGCCCTGAACCCGCTGCTGCGGGTGGACGTATCCATTGACCACTCGCTGGCGGTGGAGGAATACGGACGGGCCGACGCCGCCGTGCGGAACATCAGGCACGAAATCCGCCGGAACCGGGAACGCTACCGGTTCCTGAAGTGGGCGTCGAAGGCGATGGACGATGTCCACATCAACCCGCCCGGCACCGGCATCATGCACACCATCAACCTCGAACAGCTGGCCACGGTCGTCACGACCATCGACCGGGACGGAACCCGCTGGGCGGTGCCGGACATGATGCTCGGCACCGACAGCCACACCCCGATGATCAACGGCCTCGGCGTGCTGGGCTGGGGTATCGGCGGGCTGGAGGCCCAGACCGTGATGTTCGGCATGCCCGCCACCCTGCGCATCCCCGACGTCGTCGGCCTCCGCCTGACCGGCGAAATGAAGGCGGGGACCGTGGCCACGGACCTGGCCCTGGCCGTCACCCACCGGCTGCGGGAAACCGGCGTCACCGGCGAATTCGTCGAATTCTTCGGCCCCGGGGTCTCGACCCTGACCGTGGGGGAGCGGGCGGTGGTGGCGAACATGGCCCCCGAGTACGGCGCCACGACCGGCTACTTCCCGATCGACCGGCACGTGCTGGACTACCTGGCCGGCACCGGCCGCAGCCCGGCGCAGACGCAACTGGTGGAGGCCTACGCCAGGCAGGCCGGCCTGTGGTTCGACCCGGCGGCCAACCCGGCCTACAGCCGGGTCGTCGAGCTCGACCTGTCGGAGGTGGCCATGTACGCCGCCGGCCCGCGGCGGCCCCAGGACCTGCTGCCGGTCGGCGGCCTCCGCGCAGCCCTGGACCGGGAGAACCGCCCGGCCCGCGCCGGTGCCGGGCCGCTGCCGGAGTTCCCCGTGGCGCTGGCGGCAATCACCAGCTGCACCAACACCTCCGACCCGCGCCTGCTGATCGCCGCCGGACTGCTCGCCCGCAAGGCCCGCACCAGGGGCCTGAAAGTGCCCGAGTGGGTCAAGACCTCGCTCGCCCCCGGTTCCCCCGCGGCCGCGAGCTACCTCAAGCGTGCCGGCCTGATGGAGGACCTGGCCTCGGTCGGGTTCGACATCGTCGGCTTCGGCTGCACCACCTGCATCGGCAATCCCGGCCCCCTGCCCCCGGCGGCCGCCCGGGCCCAGGCGGACGGTCAGAGCGCGCCGGTGGCGATCCTCTCCGGCAATCGGAACTTCCCGGGCCGGGTGCACCCCGACGTCGACCTCGGCTTCATCATGTCGCCCCCGCTGGTCGTGGCCTTCGCCCTGGCCGGCGACGCCAGGAAGGACCTGGACCGGGAACCGGTCCAGTACGCCGCCGACGGCAGCCCCGTCTACCTTCGGGACCTCTGGCCCTCCCGCGAGGAGATCGGCGAACTCGTGGCCAGGGCCAACGACCCGGCCGACTTCCGCCGCGACTTCCTGATCGCCGGCGGGGACCCCCAGTGGCGGCGCATCGAAGCCCCCGAAGGTGCGCTCTACCCCTGGGACCCGGCGTCCACCATCCTGCGCCGGCCGCCCTTCGCCGCCGCGACGGAGGGAAGCCTGCTGGGCCGGTTCACCGCGTATCCGCTCCTGGTGCTCGGCGACGACATCACCACCGACCACATCTCCCCGGCCAGCGCCATCCCGCCGGGCAGCGACGTCGCCGACTTCCTGGTCGCCCGGGGAGAGGACCGCACGGACCTGAACGTGTTCGCCTCCCGCCGCGGCAACTGGGAAGTCATGGCCCGCGGCGCGTTCCACAACAAGTCGGTCCGGAACCACCTCTGCCCCGAGGCACCCGTGGCCCACACCGTCCACTCACCCTCGGGGGAGACCCTGCCGGTCTGGGACGCGGCCCGGCGCTACCGGGACGAAGGCACTCCGGTGGTCATGGTCGCCGGCGAACGTTACGGCATGGGATCATCCAGGGACTGGGCGGCCAAGGCCCAGCGCCTGCTCGGCGTCCGGGCCGTCATCGCCGGCGGCTTCGAGAGGATCCACCGGTCCAACCTGATCGGCATGGGCATCCTCCCGCTCATCATGCCGGCCGACCTGAGGGCGGAACTGCTCGGCCTCGCCGCCGGAGACCGCATCGCCCTCGACGCCGGCCAGGAGCACATCCGCCCCCGCGCCGGCATCGCCGCGGCCATCATCCGCGCCGACGGCAGCGAACAGGCCTTCACCGCCACGGCCGCGGTGGAAACCGGGCTGGAGTGCGAACTCCTGGCCGCCGGCGGCGTCATCCCCATGATCCTGCGCCGGACCCTGGCCCAAAACCGTAACCGGGCAACAGCCCCTGCCTAGCGGCGGACCTCGCTCACCGCCGGAGCCGTGCGTCCCCGGCCGTCCAGCTCCAGCACCCGGTGGCAGTGCTCCCGCACCTGCCGGGCGAGGCCGGGGTCCTCGGCCAGCCGCACGCCGTAGGACGGGATCATGTCCCGGATGCGCGGCTCCCATGCCCGGATGTTGTCCGGAAAGCTGCGGAGCAGCACCTCCAGCACAATGGACACCGAGGCCGAAGCTCCCGGCGAGGCGCCCAGCAGCGCCGCCAGCGATCCGCCCGCGGAGGTCACCACCTCGGTGCCGAAGCCGGCGATGGTGCCCCTGCCCGCGGTGGTCTTGACCACCTGCACGCGCTGGCCCGCCGTGATCAGCTCCCAGTCCGCGGGGTCCGCATCGGGAACGAACCGGCGCAGCTGGGCGAACCTGTCCCGGTCGCTGAGCAGGATTTGCCGCACCAGGTAGCCCACGAGCCCGGAGTTGTCGCGGGCGGCCGCCAGCAGCGTGGGCAGGTTCGACGGCCGGACCGACCGGACGAGGTCCCACAGGCTGCCGTGCCTGAGGAAACGCGGGGAGAAGGCGCCGTAGGGGCCGAACATCAGGTACTCCCTGCCGTCCACCACGCGGGTGTCCAGGTGCGGCACCGAAATGGGCGGGGCGCCGGCGGCCGCATGGCCGTAGACCTTCGCCCGGTGCCGGGCCACCAGCTCCGGCTTCGAGGTCCGGTAGAAGCGGCCGCTGATCGGGAAGCCGCCGAAGGTCCTCGTTTCCGGCACACCGGCCTGCTGCAGCAGGGGCAGGGTCGCGCCGCCGGCGGCCAGGAAGACATACCGGGCGCGCAGCCGGTGCCCGGCGCCGCCGCGGGGGCGGGTGGCCACGTTCCAGCCGGCGCCATCGTGCTTCAGGCCCGTCACCTGGCGGTCCAGCATGATGTCCGCTCCCTGGCGGGCGGCATCGGCGAGCAGCTGCCGGGACAGCTCGCCGTAGTCCACGTCGGTACCCGAACGCACCCGGGTAGCGGCCACGGGCTCGCCCTGGGGCCGGCTGCCGAACATCAGCGGCAGCCAGCCGGCCAGCACCGCCGGGTCCTCCGAGTACTCCATGTCCGCAAAGGGAAGATGGCCGGACAGGGCCCGGTGCCGGGCGCGCAGGTACTCTACTCCGGCCCGGCCGTGGGCGAGGCTGAAGTGCGGGACCGGGCGGATGAAGGCAGCCGGATCGCCGAGCCGGCCGGCACCGGCCAGATGGGCCCAGTACTGGCAGGACACCCGGAACTGCTCGTTGATGGCCAGGGCGCTGGAGATGTCCACGCTGCCGTCGGCCGCCTGCGGCGTGTAGTTGAATTCGCACAACCCGGCGTGTCCGGTGCCGGCGTTGTGCCAGGCGTGGGAGCTCTCCAGGCCGGCCGCCGGCAGGCGCTCGACGACGGCGATCCGCCAGTCCGGCTCGAGCCGGGCGAGCAGGCCGGCCATCGTGGTGCCCATGATGCCTGCTCCCACGATCACGGCATCATACTGCTTGGCGGTGCTTCCGGGCATCCGGGCGTTCCTTCCGGCTGGGCTGCAGGGGTTGGCCGACGACGACGGCGTCGGTGGTCCAGGTGCGGGCCCGGCCGCTGATGGTCAGCCCCGGCCCCGGGCTGCGCGACGAACATCCGGCCGTCGCGCAGCCCGGGGCCGTTCGCGGACAGCCTGATGCTGCCGATCGCGTCCGGTGCGCACTCCATGGGGTCCTTTGAGGCCGGGGCTACCAGCGGGGGGACTTGAATTCGTAGCCCGGGTGCAGGCGCTGCATGTAGCCGGTGTCGTCGCGGCTGCGCAGGCCGCAGTCCAGGTACTGGCGGTGGAGTTTCTCCAGCCCGTCCGGATCCAGTTCGATGCCCAGGCCCGGACCGGTCGGCACCTTCACCGCGCCGGCCTCGAAGCCGAGGGTCCCGGGGACGATGATGTCCTCGGACGGGTCCTTCCAAGGCCAGTGGGTGTCGCAGGCGTAGTCCAGGTTGGGGGTGGCCGCGGCCAGGTGGACCATGGCCGCCAGGGAGATGCCCAGGTGGGAGTTCGAGTGCATGGACAGGCCCAGCCCGAAGGTTTCGGCGATGCCGGCCAGCGTTTGCGAGCGGCGCAGCCCGCCCCAGAAGTGGTGGTCGGAGAGCACGACGTCGACGGCGCCGGCGGCAATGGCCGGGGGCAGGTCCGCAAAGCTGACCACGCACATGTTGGTGGCCAGCGGCAGGTCCACCTGGCGGCGGACCTCGGCCATGCCGGCGATGCCGGGGGTGGGGTCCTCGAGGTACTCCAGGACGCCTTCCAGTCGCTTGCCGATCCGTACCGAGGTCTCCACGCTCCAGGCGGCGTTCGGGTCGATACGCAGCGGCAGGTCCGGGAATTCCGCGCGCAGGGCCTCGACCGCCTCGGCCTCGGCGTCGGGTTCGAAGACGCCGGCCTTCAGCTTGAGCGCGCCGAAGCCGTAGGAGTCCACCATGGTCCGGGCCTGGCGCACGATGCCCTCCGGGTCCAGGGCCCCGCCCCAGCCATCCTCGGCCTGGCCGGGATGGCCGGCCCACTTGTAGAACAGGTAGCCGCTGAACGGCACGGCCTCCCGCACGGCGCCGCCGAGCAGGGTCGAGACCGGCACCCCGAGCAGCTTGCCCTGGATGTCGAGGGCGGCGACATCGAAGGGGGAGAGCACCCGGTCCGCGGTGGAGGAGCCGGTGACCATGCCGCTCATGCCGTGTCCGCCCTGGATGGTGTCCGCGGCCAGGGTACGGGCGACTGCCGTGCGCAGGGCGTTGATGTTGAACGGGTCCGTGCCGGTCAGCGCGGCGGCGGCCAACCGGAGCCGCGCCAGGTGGCCTTCGTCCCCGTAGGTCTCGCCCAGGCCGGTCACCCCGGCGTCGGTGTGCACCTGCACGATGGCCCGCAGCGCGTACGGCTCGTGCACCCCGACGGTGTTCAGCAGCGGCGGGTCCGCGAACGCCACCGGCGTGACCGTCACTCCGGTGATCCGGACCTGGCCGGTGTGCGCAGCGGTCGGCGCCGGAACGGATGCGGTCTCGGATAGTGACATGGCGGAGGGTTCCTTTCGCGGTGGGGACCTGCCGGAGACCGGCAGTTCCCTCACGCTAACCGCCCGCAACGATGCGTGTCCAAGATCACTTCTGCACCGAATGATGCAGCGTCGGTATCGATTGCAGGCGTCAGGCCTGGCCCGACTCGGCGTCGAGCCGGCGGCGGGAATTGGCCAGGTGCGTGCGCATCGCCGCGGCGGCGGCCAGCGCGTCGCCGGCAGCGATGGCATCCCGGATGCTGCGGTGTTCGGCGGCAACGCGGGCCAGCCTGGACCCGGCCGGGGATGCGGCATCGTCGGCAGCACCGTCGAGCCGGTGGGGCGGCATGGCGATCATTGCCGGGCCGAACCCGGTGATGGCGTCGACGATGTAGGGGTTTCCGCTGGCCTCGGCGATCGCGCGGTGGAAGTCGTAATCGCAGCCCATGGCCGACGCCGGGTTGTCCCCGGCGGCGTCGAAGGCGGCCAGGGCGGTATCCAGCAGCACCAGCTGCCCCCCGGTCCTCCGGCCGGCGGCCAGGGCCGCGGCTTCCGACTCGATGGCGGCGCGGAAGGCCAGCAAATGGCGCCGCTCGTCGAGGGTTTTGGCTGCGCGGGCGGCGGCGCCGCCCTCCG
>NZ_JBHTML010000084.1:0-16539 GCF_042679445.1 Arthrobacter sp. GCM10027362 | reverse complement strand
CGGCGGCCGGCCGGCGCCGGAGCCTGCCGCGGCCGACGGCGGCCTGCTGGAGCGGCTGATTGGCGGCAACAACCTGCTGGGGGTTTCCTTCCTGGAGACCGGGGTCCTGGCGGCGCAGACGGTTGGCCGGGTCCACGTCCGCGACCGCTTCGCCGGCCGCGGCTTCGGCACCGGCTTCATGGTGTCCCCGCGCCTGCTGCTGACGAACAACCACGTGCTGCCGGACCGGGAGACGGCAGCGTTCTCCAAGCTGGAGTTCAACTACCAGAACGGCGCCGACGGGCTCGCCCGCACGGCGTACCTGTTCGATTTGGAACCCCAGGTGCTGTTCCTGACCGATGCCGGGCTCGACTTTTCCGTGGTCGCCGTGGGAGCTTTCGCGCACACGGACGGCGGCAGGGTGGCGCGGGAGCAGTTCGGCTTCAACCGGACCTCCAGGGACCAGGGCAAGGTCCTGCTGGGCGAGTCCATCAACATCATCCAGCACCCCGAAGGCCAGCCCAAGCAGATCGCGCTGCAGCAGAACGAGCTGATCGACCGGCTGGAGAACTTCCTGCACTACCGCACCGACACCTCGCCGGGCTCCTCCGGTTCCCCGCTGTACAACAACCAGTGGGAAATCGTGGGGCTGCACCATTCGGGCGTTCCTGACCGCAATGCCGCCGGGGACATCCTGACCGTGGACGGCACGGTCTGGACGCCCGACCAGGGCGAGGCCCGGATCAAATGGCTGGCCAACGAGGGAGTGCGCATCAGCAGCATCCTGCAATGGCTCGACCGGGCTTCCGGCGGGCTGGCGGCCGGACAGCAGCAGCTGGTCGCCGAGCTGCTGAATCCGCCGGCGGACCGGGGACGTTCCGGCGAGCAGGTCCCGCCGGACGGCCAGGGCGGTATCGGGCAGGAAGCGCCGGCAGCCGCCGTCGTGACCGCCGGCGCCGACGGAGCTGTCTGCGTGACCATTCCGCTGCAGGTCAGCATCCGGCTGGGCACGCCCGCGGCATCACCCCCGGCGGCCGGGACCAGCCTCGCCGAGGAGGCCATCAGCATCGACCCGGACTACCGCAACCGGCGTGGCTACGACACGCAGTTCCTGGCCGCCCCGGTGCCCCTGCCCGTGCTCACCGACAGCCAGCGGGCCAACGCGGCGCGGAACCGGCAGGCCTCCCCGGGGCAGGACGCAGCGGTCCTGCCCTACCACCACTTCAGCCTGGTGGTGGACCGGACCCGGCGGCTGGCCCTGTACACCGCCGTCAATATCGACGGCGGCCTCAGCCGCTCCCCTGCCCGCGACCGCGACGTCTGGTTCTTCGATCCCCGGCTGGGCCGGGAGGAGCAGATCGGCGACGAACTGTACACGCGCAACGACTTCGACCGCGGCCACCTGGTGCGCCGGCTGGACCCGGCCTGGGGCACCGACGACGCCACGGCCAAGGTGGCCAACGACGATACGTTCCACTTCACCAACAGCTCCCCGCAGCACAAGCTCTTCAACCAAGGAGACTCGCTGTGGGCGGGCCTCGAGGACTACCTGCTGGAGCATGCCCGGGCCGCCAGGCAGCGGCTGGTCGTCTTCACCGGCCCGGTGTTCACCGCAGCGGACCCGGTCTACCGCGGGGTGCCCGTTCCGCTGGCCTTTTGGAAGATTGCCGTCTTCGACAAGCCGGCCGGCGGGCAGTCGGCCACCGCCTACCTGGTCAGCCAGAAGAAGCTGGTGGACGGAATCGTCACCGAGGCCTTCGTCCCGGAGACATTCCAGGTGCCCGTCCGCAAGGTCAGCGAGCTGACCGGGCTGGACTTTGCCTACCTGTTCGCCCTGGATCCGCTAAACGACCACTTCGAGGAATCCCCCGGCGCCCTGGAGTCCCTGGGCACCAGCGTGCCCGGGCGCCGGCTGCACAGCTACGAGGACCTGCGGCTGTAGCCCCGGCCCAACCGCGTCAGCGCCGGTAGTTCGGCGCCTCGGCGGTGATCATGATGTCGTGCGGGTGCGATTCCTTCAGGCCCGCCGCGGTGATCCGGACGAACTTGCCCTTGGCCTTCAGCTCCGCGACGGTGCGCGCGCCGGTGTAGAACATGGTCTGGCGCAGGCCGCCGACCAACTGGTGCGCGACGGCGGAGACCGGGCCGCGGTAGGGCACCTGGCCCTCGATGCCTTCGGGGATCAGCTTTTCATCCTCGGGAACGTCGGCCTGGAAGTAGCGGTCCTTGGAGTAGGAGGTGTTCTTGCCGCGGGTCTGCATGGCCCCGAGCGATCCCATGCCCCGGTAGGTCTTGAACTGCTTGCCGTTGACGAAGACCAGGTCCCCGGGGCTTTCGGCCGCACCGGCCAGCAGGGAGCCGAGCATCACTGTGTCGGCGCCGGCCACCAGGGCCTTGCCGATGTCGCCGGAGTACTGCAGGCCGCCGTCGGCAATCAGCGGCACACCGGCCGGAATGGCGGCCTTGGCCGATTCGTAGATGGCGGTAATCTGCGGAACGCCCACACCGGCGACCACACGGGTGGTGCAGATCGAACCCGGGCCCACGCCGACCTTGATGGCGTCCGCGCCGGCCTCGATCAGGGCCTGGGCGCCGTCGCGGGTGGCGGCCTGGCCGCCGATGATGTCCACATGCGCCGCCGACGGGTCCTTCTTCAGCCGGGCGATCATATCCAGCACGCCGCGGCTGTGGCCATTGGCGGTGTCCACCACCAGCACATCCACGCCGGCCTCGATCATGGTCATGCCGCGCTCGTAGCCGTCCCCGAAGAAGCCGATGGCGGCACCGACGCGCAGGCGGCCTTCCTCGTCCTTGGTGGCCAGCGGGTACTGCTCGGCCTTGTCGAAGTCCTTGACGGTGATCAGGCCGCGCAGGTAGCCCTCGTCGTCGACCAGCGGCAGCTTCTCGATCCGGTTCCTGCCCAGCAGTTCGACGGTTTCCTCGCGGCTGATGCCCACGCGGCCGGTGATCAGCGGCATCCTGGTCATGACCTCGTCCACCTTGGTGGTGGCGTAAGCGGCGCGCGGCACGAAACGGGTGTCGCGGTTGGTCACAATGCCCAGCAGCTTGCCGCGCGGATCCACCACCGGCAGGCCCGAGACCCGGTAGTTGCGGCAGAGGTCGTCCAGTTCGGCCAGCGTGGCTTCCGGGGAGATGGTCACCGGGTTGGTGATCATGCCGGACTCGCTGCGCTTGACCCGGTCCACATGCTCGGCCTGATCCTGGATGGACAGGTTGCGGTGGATGACGCCGAGGCCGCCTTCGCGGGCCATGGCGATCGCCATGCGGGACTCGGTGACGGTGTCCATGGCGGCCGAGAGCAGCGGCGTGTGGACCGTGATGCGCTTGGACAGCCGGGAACTGGTGTCCGCCTCGGACGGGATCACGTCGGTGGGACCGGGAAGCAGCAGTACGTCATCGTACGTCAGTCCCTCGAAGGCAAACGGATTGAATTCAGCGTCGGTCACGTGGAATGCCTTTCGGAAAACACCGGGCGGGCGGCGAAAGTCGCATCGAAGCCGGTTCTGCGTGGGGGTGTAAGTACATCGTAGAACCATTCGGGGCCGGCCACTATTTCCGCCGGCGGCGGATGTGGCACAGATTACGGCAGCGTGCCGGAAGGGCCCGCGGTGACCGTCCCCGGCCCTCCCGCCGGGTGGACGGCGGCGGTACGCTGGATACGCACGGACCGTTCCACGTGCCGGGGAAAGAAGCAGCCATGGAAACTAACCGGGATTCCAGCGACGATATCCGCCTCCACACCGAGGACGCCGCCGAGGGTGATGATTCGGGGGAGGGAATCGACATCCGCGCCCATTCCCAGGATTCGGCCGAAGGGCCCGACGATGTCGTCTGGGCCCGGCCAGGCGGGGCCGCCAGGAGCAGGCGCCTGCAGGAGGACCAGCCGGAGACCGACTGATCCTGCCGGTGCCCGGACCGCCGGACGAACCGCGCCGATTGGCCTGGTTCCTAATGCCGGTTAACGCGGGAAGGGGACCCGGCGCTGACCGGATCCCCTTCCCGCGTGCACGCATTGAGGTTAGTGCTGGTGGCCCGCGTGGGCGTCCTCTTCCTCGGCCGGCTTCTCCGCGACCAGAGTCTCGGTGGTCAGCACCAGGGCGGCGATGGAAGCGGCGTTGCGCAGCGCCGAACGGGTGACCTTGACCGGGTCGATGATGCCGGCGGCGATCAGGTCCTCGTAGTCCCCGCTGATGGCATTGAAGCCGGAGTTGTTCTCCAGTTCGTCCACCCGGGAGACCACGACCATGCCCTCGAAGCCGGCGTTCTCGGCAATCCAGCGCAGCGGCTGGGCCAGCGCGCGGCGGACCAGGTTCACCGCGGTGGCGGCGTCGCCCTCGAGCTTGAGGACCTCCGGGTCCGTGTCCAGCACCTTGGCGGCGTGGATCAGGGCCGAGCCGCCGCCGGCCACGATGCCCTCCTCGAGCGCGGCGCGGGTGGCGGAGACGGCGTCCTCGATCCGGTGCTTCTTCTCCTTCAGCTCCACCTCGGTGGCGGCGCCGACCTTGATGACGCCGACACCGCCGGCCAGCTTGGCCAGGCGCTCCTGCAGCTTCTCGCGGTCCCAGTCCGAGTCGGTGCGTTCGATCTCGGCACGGATCTGGGCCACGCGGTCGGCCACGTCGGATTCGGAACCGGCGCCGTCGACGATGGTGGTGTTGTCCTTGGTGACGGTGATCCGGCGGGCGGTGCCCAGGACCTCCAGACCCACCTGGTCCAGCTTCAGGCCCAGGTCCGGGGAGACAACTTCGGCACCGGTGAGGATCGCGATGTCCTGCAGCATGGCCTTGCGGCGGTCACCGAAGCCCGGGGCCTTGACGGCGACGGCGTTCAGGGTGCCGCGGATCTTGTTGACCACCAGGGTGGACAGGGCCTCGCCCTCGATGTCCTCGGCGATGATGAACAGCGGCTTGCCGGCCTGCAGCACCTTCTCCAGCAGCGGCAGGAATTCCTGGATGGAGGAGATCTTGCCCTGGTTGATCAGGATGAGCGCATCCTCGAGGACGGCTTCCTGGCGCTCGGCGTCGGTGACGAAGTACGGGGACAGGTAGCCCTTGTCGAACTGCATGCCCTCGGTGAGCACCAGCTCGGTGCTGATGCCGGAGGCTTCCTCGATGGTGATGACGCCGTCCTTGCCGACCTTGTCGAAGGCTTCGGCCAGCAGCTGGCCGATCTCCTCGCTCTGGGCGGAGATGGTGGCCACCTCGGCGACCTTGCCCTCAACCTCGCGGGCGTTCTCCAGCAGGCGGGCGGCGACGGCCTCTACGGCAACCTCGATGCCGCGCTTGATCTCGCCCGGCGCGGCGCCGGCGGCAACGTTGCGCAGGCCCTCCTTGACCAGGGCCTGGGCCAGCACGGTGGCGGTGGTGGTGCCGTCACCGGCGACGTCGTTGGTCTTGGTGGCGACTTCCTTGGCCAGCTGGGCGCCGAGGTTCTCGTACGGATCCTCCAGCTCCACCTCGCGGGCGATGGTCACGCCGTCATTGGTGATGGTGGGCGCGCCCCACTTCTTGTCCAGCACCACGTTGCGGCCGCGCGGGCCGAGGGTCACCTTGACGGTGTTCGCCAGCTTGTCGACGCCGGCCTCAAGGGCCTTGCGCGCGGAGTCGCTGAACTCCAACTGCTTTGCCATGTTTCTACTCCTTAGGGGCGAAAACCCCGGCCGGATGGTCCGGCCGGGGCGTTCGGAAAACTACTTGGTGACGACGGCCAGCACGTCGCGGGCGGACAGCACGAGGTACTCCTCGCCGCCGAACTTAACCTCGGTTCCGCCGTACTTGGAGTAGATGACGACGTCGCCTTCGGCCACGTCGACGGGAATGCGGTTGCCGTTGTCGTCGACACGGCCCGGTCCCACCGCGACAACCTTGCCTTCCTGCGGCTTTTCCTTGGCGGTGTCCGGGATGACCAGGCCGGAAGCCGTGGTCTGCTCTGCTTCGAGCGGCTGGACAACAATACGATCCTCAAGAGGCTTGATGGAGACCGACACTCGGCTCTCTCCTTTGCATGAGCTACGAATAGGTTCACTTGCCAAGGACGTCCCTGCCGTCGTCGCGGTGCCGGCGGGCTTCCTTGAAGGGGTTAGCACCCTCGCGGTGAGAGTGCTAACAGCGACTCTATGAGACGGATTAGCACTCGGTCAAGGCGAGTGCCAGCAAAGGCCGCAGAGGGCGCCGGGGCCCGCCGGTCCCACCTCGCAGCCGCCGGATTTGCGGTAAGGCTAACCTAACCGATAGCTTCAAAGGGCGCACAAATAAATCACACTTTTGTAATCTATTGCCGGGGGCGGACACGAAGGCCTCCGGAGCCAACCTGCTACGGAGTCCCACGTGAACAAGACAGTCAAGTCGCGCCTGCTGGCGGCATCGGTTGCCGTTTCCATGCTGGCCATGAGCGCCTGCGGCCAGGACGCGGGCGCTTCCGCGGAAGCCGCCGGCGAAACCGTCACCATCGAGCATGCGCAGGGCACCACCGAGGTCCCGGCCAACCCCGAGACGGTCTACAGCTTCGACCTGGGCGTGCTGGATTCCCTGGATGCGCTGGGCTTGGAGGCCGACGGCGTGCCGGAGGCCGAGTACCCCGAGTCCCTGGCCAAGTACGAGGACGGGAAGTACACCAGGATCGGCTCCATGAAGGAACCGGACTTCGAAGCCATCTCCGCCGGGGCCCCGGACCTGATCATCATCTCCGGGCGCACCGCCGGCTCCTACGAGGAGCTGAGCAAGATCGCCCCCACCGTCGATTTGTCCGTCGATGCCGCCACGCCGCTTGAGTCCTTTACCGAGCAGGCTCAGACCCTGGGCAGGATCTTCGACGCCGAGGACCGCGTCGCCGAAAAGCTGGACGCGCTCAACGCACAGATCGAGGACACCAAGGCCAAGTCCGCCGACGCCGGCAAAGGCCTGGTCATCATGACCTCCAGCGGCGAGGTCACCGCCTACGGTTCCAACTCCCGCTTCGGCCTGGTCCACGACGTGCTGGGCGTGCCCGCGGCCAGCGACATCAAGGCCGAGGGCGCCCACGGCGAGTCCGTCTCCTTCGAGTTCGTAAAGGAAACCAACCCGGACCTGCTGTTCGTCGTCGACCGCGACGCCGCGATGGGCACGAGGGCCGAAGCCGCCTCCGCCGTGCTGGACAACGACCTGGTCAAGTCCACCAACGCCGCCAAAAACGGCAAGATCGTCCCCCTGGACGCCTCCTCCTGGTACCTCGTCGGCTACGGCCTGAACAACCTGCCGGCCATGATCGACGCCGTCACCGCTGCCCTCTAGGCAGCGGACGCAAGGCTCCGGACAAGATTATGGCAGTCCCCGCCCTGAACCGGCCGGCCGCCGTGGAGGCGACAACATCCGCGGCGGCCGTTGGCCGTTCCGCCGCCAAGGACGGTGCTTCATACGAATCCGCCCTGCTCGTCCTGGCCGGGCTGGGCATTGCCGCCCTTGCGGCGGCCAGCATGTTCGTGGGCGTCTCCGATGTCTCGCTGCCGGCCCTGCTCGCCGGGGAGCAGGAGGCCTGGGACATCTTCTGGATCTCGCGGGTACCGCGCACCTTGGCCGTGGTCCTGGCCGGCACCGCAGTGGCCGTTGCCGGGCTCATCATGCAGCTGATGGCCCGCAACCGCTTCGTCGAACCCTCCACGGTGGGCACGGTGGAATCGGCGACACTGGGCACCCTGGTGGTCACAGTCGCCGCCCCGGCCGCCCCGCTGATGGCCAAGATGGGTGTGGCCAGCCTCTTCGCGCTGGCCGGCACCGGCCTGTTCCTGGCCGTGCTGCGCCGCCTGCCGGCCCGCAATACCCTGCTGGTGCCGCTGGTCGGCATCATGCTCGGCGGCGTCATCGCTTCCGTCGCCACGTTCTTCGCCTATCGCTTCGACCTGCTCCAGACCCTGAACAACTGGATGATCGGGGACTTTTCCGGGGTCCTGCGCGGGCGCTACGAACTGCTGTGGATCGTTGCCGCCCTGACCCTTATCGGCTATATCGCCGCGGACCGCTTCACCGTCGCCGGCATGGGTGCGGACTTCACGACCAACCTGGGCATGAACTACAAGGCGATCATGCGCCTGGGCCTGACCCTGGTCGCGCTGATCTCCGCCGTCGTCGTCACCACCGTCGGAGCCGTCCCGTTCCTGGGCCTGGTGGTGCCGAACATCGTCTCGCTCGTCTTCGGCGACAACCTGCGCCGGGCGGTGCCCTGGACGGCCGTGTTCGGTGCCGGGTTCGTACTCGCCTGCGATATCGCCGGCCGCACCATCCGCTACCCCTACGAGGTCCCGGTGGGCATGGTCATGTCCGTCGTCGGCGCCGTGATCTTCCTCTTCCTGCTGCTGCGCACCCGGCGGAAGGGTGCCGGGCGTGGCTGACGCCCCCGCCTTCTCCGGCCTGCCGGGCCAAACCGGAACACGGCGCCGCAGCCTGCTGCTGCGCGAGGCCTCACCCGTCGTCGTGCTCGCCGTGCTCGCGGTGGCGACGCTGGCCGCCGCCGTGCTCTTCATGACCCTGGACCTGCGCGGCAACCTCGGCTACATCCTGCCCCGCCGCGCTGTGAAGGTCGGCGCGATGCTGCTGGTGGCGGCAGCCGTAGGACTGTCAACGCTGATGTTCCAGACCGTGACGGCCAACCGTATTCTGACGCCCTCGATCATGGGCTTCGACTCGCTCTACCTGTTCATCCAGACGGCCCTGGTCTTCGCCGTGGGCGGCAGCACGCTGGCCACGGTGCCGGCACCGGCAAAATTCGCCGCCGAGGTGCTGCTGATGGTGCTCTTCTCCGGCCTGCTGTACCGCTGGTTATTCACCGGCGGCTCCCACTCGCTGCACCTGATGCTGCTGGTGGGGATCGTGCTCGGCACGCTCTTCCGCGGGGCTTCCTCGCTGCTGCAGCGGCTGATGGACCCCAGCGAGTACATCATCCTGCAGGACCTGTTCTTCGCCTCGTTCAACCAGGTTGACCCCGGCCTGCTGGGGGTTTCCGCCGTGGTGGTCGGTGCCATTGCTGCGGCGGCCTGGCGGCTGCGCCACACGCTGGACGTGCTGGCGCTGGGCCGGGAAACCGCGGTCAACCTGGGCGTGGACCACCGCCGGGTGGTCACCCGGGTGCTGGTCATGTGCTCGCTGCTCGTGGCCGTCTCCACCGCGCTGGTGGGTCCGGTGACCTTTTTCGGGCTGTTGGTGGTAAGCCTGGGCTACCACCTCTGCCGGGACTACGCCCACCGCTGGCTGCTGCCGATCGTCTCGCTGCTGGGTGCGCTGGCGCTGATCGGCGGACAGCTGGTGCTGGAGCAGGTGTTCGGCTTCGATACGGCGCTGAGCATCATCATCGAGTTCACCGGCGGCCTTCTGTTCCTGTACCTGCTGTTGAAGGGTTCCCTGAAGTGATCCGGCTTTCCGGCGTCTGCAAGTCCTACGGCACCGCCCGGGTGGTGGACCAGGTCACCGCGGAGATTCCCTCCGGCGGTGTCACCTCCATCATCGGCCCCAACGGGGCGGGCAAGTCCACGCTGCTGTCGATGATCTCCCGGCTGCAGCCGATGGATGCAGGAAGCGTGGCGGTGGGCGGCCTGGATATCGCCGCCACCCCCAGCCGCGACCTGGCCAGGACCATGGCGATCCTGCGGCAGGAGAACCACCTGACCATGCGCCTGAAGGTCCGGGACCTGGTGGCCTTCGGGCGCTTCCCCCACTCGGGCGGCCGGCCCACGGTCGAGGACCGCGGGCACATCGAGCGTGCCCTCGAGCAGCTGGACCTGCTGCCGCTGGCAGACAAGTTCGTCGACGAGCTCTCCGGCGGCCAGCGGCAGCGGGCGTTCATCGCCATGGTGCTGGCACAGGACACCGGCTACCTGCTGCTGGACGAGCCGCTGAACAACCTGGACATGAAGCACTCGGTGGAGATGATGCGCCTGTTGCGCCGGCTGGCCGACGAGCTGGGCAAGACGGTGGTGGTGGTCATCCACGACATCAACTTCGCCTCCTGCTATTCGGACACCATCCTGGCCATGCGCGGCGGCCGGCTGCTGCACCAGGGCTCCCCCGGGCAGATCATGCAGCCGGAGGTGCTGCGGGAGGTCTACGACATCGACATCCGGATTGAGGAAATCGACGGCAACCGGATCGGTGTCTACTTCGCCTGAGGCTGCGGTGCCCGCGGGAACACGACGGGCGGCTAGGCCTTGAGCACGGCGAGCACGTTGCCGGCCGGGTCCTTGAACCAGGCGATGTCCGGACCATGGCCGCGCATGATGCCCTTGGCGTCCGTGGGCAGCGCAGGATCGTCGTAGATCCTGGTCTGCACGCCGCGCGCGTTCAGGTCATCCACTGCCGCTTCCACGTCGTCGACCGCGAAGTTCAGGATGGTGAACGTGGCCGGTTCGTGGTTCTCCTTCGGATACGCGATGACCCGGGCCCCGCCGGGCAGGGTCAGCTCGAGTATGCCCATGGGACCCTCGGCCACCTCCAGCCCCAGCGTTCCGGCATAGAAATCCCTGGCTGCCGCGGTGTCGTTGACGCTGAAGCCGCTGAAGGCCTGCCTGGGGGCGAACCCGGCACCCATGCCGTCCATGATGGTCTCCTTCGGTAGGCGGGCACTTCCCAGACTGGCACAGCCAGGGAAGATGGGCCAGCGGTGCACCCGCTAGCATGGAACCAGGGCCCGCCGCCGGTCCGGCCGCGGGCCTGGACGGAGACGGACATGGCACGGAATCCAGCGCAGCATGCGACCAGCGGTGGGCGATGACGGCCCAAGCAGGCCCCGGCCCGGCCTGGACCGCCGATGCCCTGGCCCGGCAGGCGGTTGCCGCTTCCGGGCTGGGCAGCCTTCCCGGGCCGCTGCTGGACGATCTGATGGCCGGCAGCACCCGCCTCTGGGTCCCGGCGGGAACGGTAACCCACCGCGAAGGCGACACGGTCCCGCATCTGGAGCTGATGATCTCCGGGCTGCTGAAGTTCTACGTCACGGCACCCGACGGACGGACCATCACGGTGCGCTACTGCCGCCGCGGGGCGTTGATGGGCGTGGTGTCCCTTTTCGCGCCGCATTTCGTCATGCCGGCGAGCGCGGTGGCGCTGACCGACACCGCCCTGATGCGGCTTTCCCCGGCCCGGGCACGCAGTGCGGCAGCACGCGAACTGCCGGTGGCGCAGGTCTTCCTGCGCGAACTCAGCGAGCGTGTGCTCGGTTTCATGGCCGAGATTCCCGGCAGCGCCTTCGCCTCGGTGCGCCAGCGTGTGGCCCGGCACCTGCTGGACCTGGCGGCGGGTGCCGACGACGGCGGGCAGACCGCGCTGCTGGTTGCCTGGCCGGGCGCGTCGCCGGAGCTGGCCGTGCGCACCACGCAGCAGGAACTGGCCGAAGCCGTCGGATCGGTCCGGGAGGTGGTGGTGCGGATCCTGCGGGAACTGCGCGAAGCCGGCGTGGTCCGCACGGAACGGGACCGGATCGTCGTCGTCGAACCCGGCAGGCTGGCCGAGCTGGCCATCTGGAACCCAGGTTCCTGACATCGCCGCCGCCGCGTTCAACACTGGACCCATGAAGACCCTTCCCGAACCGCCGGCTGCCGTTCCGGCGCCCGCGGACGTACCGCTGACCGCGGAGGAGCTGCAGCTGGGCGCGCGCAACCACGCCATGCCGCTGGAGATGCTCGCCATCGACCGCAGCCCGGCCGGCATGCACTATCTGCTGATCCATTTCGATGTCCCCGTCATCGATGCCGGCTCCTGGCGGCTGCGGATCGGCGGCGCCGTCCGCCGTCCGCTCGAATTCACGCTCGCCCAGCTGCAGGCCCGTGAGCAGCGCACACTGGCCGTGACCCTGGAATGCGCAGGCAACGGGCGCAGCCTGCTCAAACCGCGGCCGATCGGCCAGCCCTGGCTCCACGGCGGTGTCGGCACCGCGGAATGGACCGGCACGCCGCTGGCGCCGCTGCTCGAGGAGGCCGGCGTCGAACCGGACGCCGTGGACATCGTCTTCACCGGGGCCGACCGGGGCATCCAAGGCGGCGAAGAGCAGGACTATGCCCGGAGCCTGCCGGTGTCCGAGGCGCTGTCACCGGATGTGCTGCTGGCTTATGCGATGAACGGGGCACCGCTGCCGCCGCAGCATGGTTTCCCGGTGCGGCTGGTGGTGCCCGGCTGGTACGGCATGGCCAGCGTGAAGTGGCTGGCCGGCATCGAGGCCCGGACCCGGCCCTTCACCGGCTTCCAGCAGATACAGTCCTACTGTTACAAGACCGACGAGACGGATCCGGGCGAGCCGGTCACCCGGATGAAGGTCCGTGCGCTCATGGTGCCGCCGGGCATCCCGGACTTCCTCACCCGGCACCGGCTGGTGGATAGCGGACCGGTGCTGCTGCACGGCAGGGCCTGGTCCGGCCGGGCGCCCATCCAGCGGGTCCAAGTTGCCGTGGACGGCGTGTGGTCCGATGCCCGGCTGGATGCGCCGGAGGGTGAATTTGCCTGGCGCGGCTGGTCCTTCCATTGGCAGGCGGAGCCCGGCGAACACGAGCTGATGTGCCGGGCCGTGGATGCGCTGGTCCGGATCCAGCCGCAGGAACCGGAATGGAACTGGCTGGGCATGGGCAACAACGCTGTGCAGAAGATGGCGGTCACCGTCCGTACCGCCCGGTAGCATGCCGGCATGCGGAGCAAGTCCCGGGAAGGTACGGTGCTGCGGGTGGCCATCCTGGCCTCCTTCGTGGCCTTCCTCGACGGCTCGATCGTCAATGTTGCCCTGCCCGCCATCGGCCGCGAGCTGGGCGGCGGCATCGCCACCCAGCAGTGGGTGGTGGATGGCTACCTGCTCAGCCTCGGCTCCCTGATCCTGGTGGCCGGAGCGCTGTCCGACTCCTACGGGCGGGTCCGGGTGCTGCGGTGGGGACTGGCCCTGTTCGGGACGGCGTCCCTGCTCTGCGCGGCGGCGCCGGCAGGCGGCTTCCTCATCGGCGCGCGCATGCTCCAGGGCGTGGGGGCCGCGCTGCTCGTGCCCGGCTCGCTGGCGCTCATCACCGCAACCTTCAAGGATCCGGCCCGGGACAGGGCGATCGGAACCTGGACGGCATGGACCGGAACCGCGTTCCTGATCGGACCGCTGCTGGGCGGGCTCCTGGCCGACGCCGTGAGCTGGCGGCTGATCTTCGCGATCAACGTCCTCCCGATCGCCATCACCCTGAAGCTGCTGGCTGCCCTGGCCGAGCCGGCACGCGCGGGGCCGCGGACGCCGGTTGATGTCCGCGGTGCGGTGCTGGCCGCCGCCGGCCTGGCCGGGCCGGTATTCGCCCTGATCGAGTGGGAGCACCTCGGCCGGGCAGACCCGCTGGTGCTGGCGCCGCTGGCCGCCGGGCTGGCCAGCTTCACCGCATTCATTTGGTGGGAGTCCCGGACCCCGCATCCGATGATGCCCCTGGCCCTCTTCCGGATCCGCAACTTCGGGGTGGGCAACCTGGCCACCGCCAGCATCTACGCGGGCCTGTCGCTGGCCCTGTTCATCCTCCCGATCTTCCTGCAGCAGGTTGCCGGTTTCTCCGCCACTGCCGCCGGGCTGGCCACCATCCCCGCCACGCTGCTGTCGCTCTCGCTCGCCGCACCATTCGGCGCACTCGCCGGGACCCACGGGCCCCCGCCTCTTCATGGCAGCCGGGCCGGCGGTCGCCGGGGCCGGTTTCCTGCTAATGCAGAGCGCACACGATCCGCTCAATTTCTGGCTGCAGCTGCTCCCCGGCATCCTGCTGTTCGGCCTCGGACTGGCAGTCACCGTTTCCCCGCTGACCGCCGCGGTGCTGGGAGCGGTCGGCCCGGACCAAAGCGGCATCGGCTCTGCCATCAACAACGCCGTGGCCCGGGTGGCCGGCCTGCTTGCCATCGCCGCCGCCGGTGCCATGATCGGAGGCACCCTCGGCTACGGCGCCTTCCGCCGGGTGGTGCTCGTTGCGGCGGTGCTGCTGCTTGCCGGCGGGATCATCTCCGCCATCGGCATCCGCAACCGGCCGGTCGAGGCCGGAAGCATCCCTCCGGAGGCGTCGGCGAACTGCCGGGACCGCGCCGTGGCCGGCGGCAGCTGGGGCCGCGCCATGCCGGGCAGCAGCGGCGGCAAGACCGGGAGGGGACCTCCGCGGGTGTAGGCACCCGGCCGACAGTTCCGGGCCGGCATGGGCCGACGGCTGGAAGCAGGGGCCCTCACACCACGGAGAACCGCGGCGGCAGCCCGGCCCGGCCGGTCAGGGCCAGCAGCACCGGGACGCCGTCGCCGCGGCGGACGGCTATCTGCACGGCCAGTGCGGCCGCGGCGCGTTCAACCTCGGGCGGCAGCCTCACCGCCAGCCGGCAGGCGCCCGCCAGGTCCAGCGCGTGGACGGCCAGCTCGAAGGTGCGCGTGGGCAGGTAGTCGGCCAGCCGGATGCCTCCGGCGATGGTGTGAATCATCCGGTCCGGCTCCTGCGGCAGCCGCTCCCGCAGCCGGGCCAGCAGCGTGTCCACCGTGGCCACCGGATCCGGACCCAGGTCCTGCCCTGCCTGCACGGCCCGCTGGGTGATCTCCGGAGCGTTGGAGAAATCCAGTCCGGCATAGTAGGCGGCCGCGGACTCCACCTCCACCCGTTCGGCGGGCCGGTCCAGGTAGGTCAGCACCGTCAGCAGGGCGCGGCTGGTGTGTCCGGCGAGGGTGCGCACGGACCACTCGCCCAGGCCCGGCCGGTCCCAGGCGGTGTCGGGGACGCGGGCAAGCAGGTCCCGGAAACTTTCGGCAGCGGAGAGGTACGTTGCTGCCTGCGGCAAGGGGGTCTCCATGGGAGGGAGCGTAGCAGGGGTGCAGGATCAGCGTCTTCGTCACCTCCCACCGCCCGCAAGCTCGCGGCGGGGCCGTCGGCTCCTAGACTGGAAGGATGGCCGAGACTTCCCCAGAATTTGAACACATTGCCCCGCTGCTGACTTCCGAGGGCTGGGAGCTGCTGAACTCGCTGGGACCCTATTCGGAGGAAGACAGCCTCAAGAAGAACCTCGAACTGCGCAAGGCCGGGTACCCCGCGGAGCTCGTCTCCGCGGTGCTGACCCAGGCACGGCTGCGAGCCAAGGCCGAAGCCAAGTTCGGCCCGTTTGCCGAACGGATGCTCTTCACCCACGCGGGCCTGGAACAGGCCACCCGGCTGAACATCGCCGCCTTGCATGCCCAGCGCTTCGCCGCCGCCGGCCTGGAGCACGTGGCGGACCTCGGCTGCGGCATTGGTTCGGACGCGATCGCCCTGGCCACCCTGGACCGCAAGGTCACCGCCGTCGAACGCGACGAGACCACTGCCGCCGTCGCCACGATCAACCTCATGCCGTGGCCGGAGGCCACCGTGGTCCATGCCGACGCCACCGAAGTGGACCTGGCCGGCGTGGACGGGGTCTGGCTGGATCCGGCGCGGCGGACAACGACGACGTCCGGCACCACCCGCATTTTCGACCCGGAGGCCTTCTCCCCGCCGCTGTCCTTCGTCGAGTCACTGGCCGACCGCGGCCTGCCGGTAGGGGTGAAGATGGGCCCGGGCATTCCGCATGAGTCGCTGCCGGAGAACTGCGAGGCGCAGTGGATCTCGGTCCACGGCGAGGTGACCGAGGCGGCGCTGTGGTTCAATAAGCTTGCCCGGCCGGGCATCCGCCGGGCTGCACTGGTGATCCGCGACGGCGGCTCGGCCGAACTGACCAGCGGCGCGGACTATGACCGGGACCATCAGGACGTGGAACTCGGGCCCGCCGAGGGCTACCTGTACGAGCCCGACGGCGCCGTCATCCGTGCCGGACTGGTGGCCGATGTGGCCCGGCAGCTGGGCGGGCACCTGCTGGATCCGCACATTGCCTACATCTGCGCCCCCGGGCACGTGACGACGCCGTTCGCCCGCGCCTACAAGATCCTTGAGGTCCGCCCCTTCAACGTCAAGAAGCTCAAGGCCTGGGTCAAGGCGTCCCGGATCGGCGTCCTGGAAATCAAGAAGCGCGGCACCGCAGTGGCTCCGGACGAGCTGCGCAAGACGCTGCTGACCGGCTCCGGCAAGGGCCCGAACAAGGCGACGCTGGTGCTGACACGCATCGGCGAGGACCGGGTGACGATTGTGGTGGAGCCCCTCGCCTGACCTTGGCCTGACGGAGCCGGCGGCGGCTGGGGCAGCCCCCGGTGTGGAGGCACCGCCGCCGGCTCCTAAGCGCTGCCATCCGGCAGCACCTCCAGCGTAGGAGGGGACAACGGCCGGCACATGAGTAGTTACTACGGGTATTTGCCCAGGGTACTCATTGCTTCGCGCTTCCGCAGCCGGTCCCCGTGCCGTACTTGCCTACCGCGGCCGGCAATTTGCCCGGTGCCGGAGCCTCCCCGGTCAGGAAGTCCAGCAGCGCCTCGAAGGCCGCCGGAGTGTCCCCATACAGCGCGACCTTCAATCCGGCGTCCGAAGCCGCCAGGCCCCATGGGGCGTCCAGCGCCACTGCAATGTCCCCGGAGCCGGCCTCGGCGCCGTCCAGCAGGGTCACCACCGGGCCGCCGCCCACCTGCAGCCCGCGCGCCCGGGCGGCCTCGGTC
>NZ_JBHTML010000083.1:0-16685 GCF_042679445.1 Arthrobacter sp. GCM10027362 | reverse complement strand
TGCCCGGGGGGCTGCCCGCCCGGGTCCTCGGCGCGGTGCTCACCGCGGCCGGGGCCGCCGTCGTCGCCGATTCCTTTGTCCGCTTCGCCGCCGAAGGCACCGGCACCCCGGCGCCGGTTGCCCCGGCCAAGTACCTCGTGGTCACCGGGCCGTACCGTTATGTGCGCAACCCGATCTACCTGGGCGTGGCCGCGGCGATCGCCGGCCAGTCTCTGCTGCTGGGGCAGCGGAAGCTGCTCGGCTACGGCATGCTCGTGCTCGTTCCGGCGGCCGTCTTCGTCAGGATCTACGAGGAACCGGAACTGCTGCGCACCTTCGGCGAAGAGTACGGGGAGTACCGGCGGAACGTGCCCGCCTGGATCCCGCGGCCGACCCCGTGGCGCCGGCACTGAGCCCGGATGTTCCTAACCTCCGCCCCGGCCGTGTGGGACGATTAAATCGGCCCGTTTGCGGGGCCGGGGTACGGGCACGGCCGGGCGGCCCATAACCAGAGCGGAGGCACAGTGCAGGACAACAACGGCAGCCGGAATTCCAAGCCACCGCTGCCCCTGACGGCGGGAATGCTGCCGGTCGTGGCCCCGCAGCCGCCGCGCCGGAACCGCCAGCCCGTGGCCAAGCAGACCAAGCAGGTCCCTGCCGGCACCGCCCCGCTCCAGGTCCCGCGCACCCCGCCCCGGCATAATGCAGCCGCACGCCGGATGCTGCGCCGGCTGGTGCAGAGCGAGGCTCCACCCACGGCCCCGATGAACATCGTGGAGCGGCTGGCGGGCAGCCCGTACGCCAATCCGCTGGTCCAGGCCGGCGGCGTGGACGCCTCCGCGCGGCACACCCTGGATCTGGCGCTGGACCTGGCCGAGGCGATGTTCCGCTACGGGGCCGGCGCGCTGGAGGTGGAAGCCAGCATTATCGCCGTGACCGCCGCCTTCGGCCTGCGCGATGTGGAGGTGGACATCACCAACCAGTCCGTGGTGATCAACTATGCCAAGCCGGATGCGGTGCCGCTGACGGTCATGCGCGTGGTGCGGTCCTGGACCAACAACTATGCCGGGCTCTCGCAGGTCCACCAGCTGGTGACGGACATTGTCCGCGGGAACGTGGACCGCACCGCGGCCCGGCAACGGATGGAGGAGATCACCCACCGGCCCAAGCCGTATGCGCGGTGGATGGCCAGTTCCGCCAGCGCCGTCTTCGCCGGAACCATCGTGGCCTTCATCGGCGGCAGCTTCGCCGCCTCGCTCGTGGCCGTGTTCACCAGCCTGCTGGTGGAGCTGGTCTCGCGCACGCTTGGCAGGTGGCGCATTCCGGACTTCTTTACGACGTCGGCAGGCTCTTGCATTGTGACCTTCCTGGCACTGGCCTTCTGGCAGCTGCAAGTCCCGCTCAGCCCGGCGATCGTGATTGCCGGCGGGATCATCATGCTGCTGCCCACCGGGCGGCTGGTTTCGGCCGTACAGGATGCCATCAACGGATTCCCGGTGACGGCGGCCGGCCGCTTCCTCTCCGCATTTCTGAGCTTCGGTGCCCTGGTGGCAGGCATCTCGATAGGCCTGGTGGCCGGTTCGCTGGCCGGCATCAGGGTGCCCGACGTGCTCCAGGCCGGCCAGGGCGGCTACCCGGTGGTGGTCCAGGCGCTGCTGGTGGTGCTGGCGACGGCGCTGGTCTGCGTCACCGAGCAGACCCGGCCGGCCATGATCCTGCCTACGGCGCTCGTGGCGCTGTTCGGCTTTACCGTTTACGCGCTGGTCCAGGCCGGCGGCCTGGGGGACCGGCTGAGCCCGGCGGTGGCGGCGGTCTTCATCGGTTTTGCCGCCCGGCTGGTGGCGCTGAAGCTGGGCTCGCCGCAGCTGGTGGTGGCGGTGCCTGCGTTGCTCTTCCTGCTGCCCGGGTTCGCCATCTTCCGCTCGATGTACACGCTCACCGTCCATGCCGGCGATCCGATCACGGGTATGTTCGGGCTCCTCAGTGCCCTGACCGTGATCCTGGCGATGGCCGGCGGGGCGGTGCTGGGCGACAATATTGCCCGGCCGCTGACCCGGGGCTGGGGCTCCAACGAGGGCCGCCGCAACCGGCGCCGCTGACGCTTCCCCTGTCGGCCTTGAGCCGGGCGCGAGGGGTCCGCTGTGGCGCGCCGGCGACACTGCGGGAGCGCCCCAAAGGGAAGCGGCAGGGCCCCGGCCTGAGCTTGCGAAGGTCGGGGCCCTGCCGCTGGACGCTCAGGCGGGGTAGTTGTCGGGGATGATCTTGCCGATCTGGGTGCGCTTTTCCGCCTGGAACGCGTCCTCGGCCCGGCCGTAGGCCCAGTAGCCGGAGATGGAGACCTGCTTGCGGGTCAGCCCGTGCTGCTTGAACAGCACGTCCCGCAGCGACTTGACCATTTCCCGCTCGCCGTGGACGAAGGCATGGACCTGGCCGTCCGGCCAGTCCAGCCCGGCCACCGCATCGCGCAGCAGGCTGGTGGTGCCGGCCGGGGCGCCCCCGCGGAAGAGCCAGTGCAGCGCCAGCCCGGCCGGGGCGCCCAGGTCCTGCACGTCCGCGGCCGAATCCACCTCGATGAACGCATGGCCGGCGGCGTCCGGGGCGAGGGCGTCCACGGCGGCGCCGATGGCCGGCAGTGCCGACTCATCCCCGGCAAACAGGTGCCAGTCCGCCTCCGGAGCAGGGGTGTAGGCGCCGCCGGGCCCGGTGAACATCAGCCAGTCGCCCGGCTGCGCCCCGGCCGCCCAGGGGCCTGCCAGCCCTTCGTCCCCGTGCACCACGAAATCGATGGCCAGCTCTCCGGCCGCGCGGTCCACCCGGCGCACCGTATAGGTCCGGGTCGTCGGCAGTTGCTCCGTCCGGCCCTGGGCGATTAAGGCGTCCTTGAGCGCGGGGGCGTCGACCGGCAGCCGGACCCCCAGGGCCGGGTCCACGAACCAGATCTTGACGTACTGGTCGGTGGCGTCCTTGGCGTCGAACCTGCCGGCGAACGCCTCGAACTCCGGGCCGCCGGCGAAGACCCGCACCATGTGCGCGGAGAGCCGTTCGGTGCGCAGTACCTGCAGGTTGGTCTGGGGCTTGCGCGGACGGGCCGGTGCGGCCGGCTGGAGCGCGGACTGTGAGCTCATACAGGCAACTATGCCATGTGCCTCAGCGCGGCAGCCGCCAGTCCACCGGGCCGGCGCCCTGCTTCTGCAGCAGTTCGTTCGTGCGGCTGAACGGCTTCGATCCGAAAAATCCCCGGCCGGCCGACAGCGGGCTGGGATGCACCGATTCGATCCTCGGCACGTCCCCGAGCAGCGGGGCGACCTGCTGCGCGTCCCGGCCCCAGAGCAGCGCCACCAGAGGGCCGCCGCGCCGGGCCAGGGCCCGGACCGCCAGTTCGGTGACCGGCTCCCAGCCCCTGTTGCGGTGCGAACCGGACTTGCCGGCCTCTACCGTGAGGACCCGGTTCAGCAGCAGCACGCCCTGGTCGGCCCAGGCCGTGAGGTCCCCGTGCTGCGGAGGGGTAATGCCCAGATCCATCTGCAGCTCGCGGAAGATGTTGGCCAGGCTGCGCGGCAGCGGCCGTACGTGGCGTTCGACGGCGAAGGCCAGGCCGATGGGGTGTCCCGGGGTGGGGTAGGGGTCCTGTCCCACGATGAGCACCTTGACCTCGGACAGCGGCCGGCGGAAGGCCCGCAGGATGTCCGCGGGAGCGGGCAGGATCTGCTTGCCGGCGGCGCGCTCGGCCTCCAGGAAGGCCTCGATTTCCCACAGCAGGGATTCGGCCGGTGCCAGCGCTTCGGCCCATTCGGGGTCCATCACCTCGGTCAGCGGGGTGCGGGCGGCAAAGGGGAACGGGGCTTGGGAGTCCGGGCCCGGCGGCGGGTCGGGCAGCGGGAAAAGTGCGCCGTCGTCGATGTCCATACCCCTTATCTTCGCCGACAACCGCCTCATGACCAGCACCTCGGGGGCAACACTCCGTTCCGACCGGCACAAATGACAACGGCTCGTGCCGGGAACTAACATTGGAAGGGCGGTTTCCCGGAGCAGCGGCAGGAAGCCGGACACAGCAGGTGAGACGGAAGTGACGGTGAGTCGTGGCAGGATCCGCGGAAGCGCGCAAGTTCGCCCTTGATGCGGAACTGGACTCCTCGAGCAAGCTGAGCGAGCGGGACCAGAAAATGCTCGCGCTGGAACGCCAGTGGTGGAAGTACGCCGGAGCCAAGGAACAGGCCATCCGCGAGCTGTTCGACATGTCCGCCACCCAGTACTACCAGATCCTCAACGCGCTGATCGATACCGAGGACGCGCTGGCGCATGATCCAATGCTGGTCAAGAGGCTGCGCAGGCTCCGGACCTCCCGCCAGCGCGCCCGCACCGCCCGCCGGCTGGGCTCGGACACGTAGTCTCCCCGACTAGTCTTCCCGACGCAACGTCCCTCTGCGCCCCTGTCCGCCGATCAGCTAAGGAATGCATTCCCCGATGACCAAGTACCCCCAAGACGAGTTTGACCAGGTTCCGGAAACCTCCGACCGCCAGGGCGTCCACCGGGCCACGCTGGCGGCCCCGAAGGCCGGCGGCCTGGGCCTGATCATTCTCGCGGCGGGACTCGCCTTGGCCGTCGGTGTGCTGTCCTTCTTCGTGCTGCCGCTGCTGGGCGCGGGCGGCCCGGCCTCGCCGGCGGTATCGGCAGGTCCGGCAGCAGCTGCAGCCACCTCTGCCGCGCCGGAGGCCGAACCCGCGGCGCAGTCCGCCAGCGCCGAGCCTGTGGAAGAGCCGGCCGAGACCGACGCCGGCAAGCCGGAGACCAAATCCGCCGAGCCCACCGAAGCCGCGGCGCCCGACACACCCGAGGTGCCTGCCGGAGCAGACAAGTCGGATCCGGTGCTGGTGCTCAACGGCACCGCCGTCGCCGGCCTGGGTTCGGATGTCTCGGCCACTGTGTCGGCCAACGGCTGGCAGGTCGCCGGCGTGGACAACTGGACCGGCTCCACCCTGGCCAGCTCGGTGATCTTCTACAACCCGGGCCAGCAGGCCAACGCGGAGGAACTGTCCGCGCTGCTGAACATCGGGGATGTGCGCCAGACCGGCCCGGGGGAAATCTCCGACGGCCTGACCGTGGTGCTTGGCCCCGGCTTCCAGTCCTGACCTGCGCCGGTCACGTCTCCATAACATTCAGGGCACCCCGGTTCCACCGGTTGCCGCCGTCGATAGAGTGGCACCATCCCCCGTCGGCTGGAGCCGGCCGATGGGGCTGGAAACACCGATCCATGGGGGAAATATGGCGTACGGCACGGTCAAATGGTTCAACGCGGAGAAGGGCTACGGCTTCATCACCGTCGACGGCGCGAATTCGGACGTGTTCGTCCACTGGTCCGCGATCCAGATGGAGGGCTACCGCGCCCTTGAGGAAGGCCAGCGGGTGGAATTCGAGATCGGCGAGGGACAGAAGGGGCCGCAGGCCGAGGAAGTCCGGATCGCCTCCTGACTGCCTGCCCGGAACCCGTTCCGGGCTTCAGCCTCCCCGCACGTTCCACGTCCGGGGAGGCTGCCATGGCGGCGGGATGGCAGCTCCTGCAGCTATTCCTTCAGGGGAACGCCGCGTGCATCGCGCCGGAAGGGCTCGGCCCCGACCAGGATCATGATGCCCTCGACGAAGCCCCAGATGGCGCCGAACCCGAAGGTCAGGAAGGTCACCACGATCTGCAGCACCCCGATGGCGGTGTACCCGAGGTAGAACCGGTGGATGCCCAGGCCGCCGAGCAGGATCCCGAGCAGGCCGCCGACGAGCCTGGACTTCTGCTCCACGTAACCGGTCACGTTGTAGTAGGGCTGCCCCGGCCCGCCGTAGGGTGCGCCGTACGGCGGGGGAAACCCCTGCTGCGGATACGGCGGCTGCTGGGGGTACCCTTCCTGCCGTCCGGCCGGCGGAGGATAGGGGTTCTGGACGTACGGGCCCTGCTGTCCGTAGGGCTGGGCATGCGGAGGCATTTGTCCGCCCAGCGCGGACTGGGCCGGCTCGGCGGAGCCGGCAGGTGCACCGGCGCCGGGCTTGGACAGCGGCAGGGTGGGGTTCGACGGCTCCCCGGGGATCGGTTCCGTGGGGTTGGCCGGCCTGTCCCTGCCGGCGTCCGGAGGTTCGGACATCGTCTGGCTCCTCGTCTGGGTTGGATGCTGGAGGAATTTTCCCGTCCCGCCTATCAATCTACGGCCCGGCGGGGGCGGAAACCATGGGGGAATGCCCTGATTCGGCGGCCGGAAACCCTGAGCGCCGCCGCTACGTTTACGCGCGTGGCGTAGCGAACACCTGGCGGTTGCACTCGGCCCCGGTGAGTGCTAATTATTGACTTAGCACTCTTCCCGCTCGACTGCTAAGAATCTCTCGGGACCCCCAGGGGATCCGGCAGCCGGCGGAAGGAGCGAAGTACCCGGTCGCTGTGGTGAGGGCAGGGGTGCGGCGTAAAGAGATCGCCGCCGCCGCTGCCCGTCCGTCGCGGGCACCGCAGATGGCCACGCAGTCTGGATCCGTCCAGCATTGCACCCGCTGTCTATTTGTCCAGAAGGGACCTAAGCCGTTATGGCAAAGATCATTAGCTTTGATGAAGAGGCCCGCCGCGGTCTCGAGCGCGGACTGAACACCCTCGCCGACGCCGTGAAGGTCACCCTCGGCCCCCGTGGCCGCAACGTGGTGCTCGAGAAGAAGTGGGGCGCCCCCACGATCACCAACGACGGTGTTTCCATTGCCAAGGAAATCGAGCTGGACGAGCCGTACGAGAAGATCGGCGCCGAACTCGTCAAGGAAGTTGCCAAGAAGACCGACGAGGTCGCCGGTGACGGCACCACCACCGCCACCGTGCTGGCCCAGGCCCTGGTCAGGGAGGGCCTGCGCAACGTCGCCGCCGGCGCCGACCCGCTGAGCCTGAAGCGCGGTATTGAAAAGGCCGTCGAAGCTGTCACCTCCGAGCTGCTCGCTTCCGCCAAGGAAATCGAGACCAAGGAAGAGATCGCCGCCACCGCGTCGATCTCCGCCGGCGATCCCCAGATCGGCCAGCTCATCTCCGAGGCCCTGGACAAGGTCGGCAAGGAAGGCGTCATCACCGTCGAGGAGTCCAACACCTTCGGCCTCGAGCTCGAGCTCACCGAGGGTATGCGCTTCGACAAGGGCTTCATCTCCGGCTACTTCGTGACCGACGCGGAGCGCCAGGAGACCGTCCTGGAGGACCCGTACATCCTGATCGTCAACTCCAAGATCTCCAGCGTCAAGGACCTGGTTGCCGTCCTGGAGAAGGTCATGCAGTCCGGCAAGCCGCTGCTGATCATCGCCGAAGACGTCGAGGGCGAGGCCCTGGCCACCCTGGTGGTCAACAAGATCCGCGGCACCTTCAAGTCCGTCGCCGTCAAGGCTCCGGGCTTCGGCGACCGCCGCAAGGCCATGCTGGCCGACATCGCCATCCTGACCGGCGGCCAGGTCATCGCCGAAGAGGTCGGCCTGAAGCTGGAGAACGCCACCCTGGACCTGCTGGGCCAGGCCCGCAAGGTGGTTGTCACCAAGGACGAGACCACCATCGTCGAAGGGGCCGGTGACGCCGAGGAGATCGCGGGCCGCGTCAACCAAATCCGCGCCGAGATCGAGAACACCGATTCGGACTACGACCGCGAGAAGCTGCAGGAGCGCCTCGCCAAGCTGGCCGGCGGCGTTGCCGTCATCAAGGCCGGTGCCGCCACCGAGGTGGAACTCAAGGAGCGCAAGCACCGCATCGAGGACGCCGTCCGCAACGCGAAGGCTGCCGTTGAGGAAGGCATCGTCGCCGGCGGCGGCGTTGCCCTGATCCAGGCCGGCGCCAAGGCCTTCGCCAACCTGAACCTGCAGGGTGACGAGGCCACCGGTGCCAACATCGTCAAGGTTGCCATCGACGCTCCGCTGAAGCAGATCGCCTTCAACGCCGGCCTCGAGCCCGGCGTTGTGGTGGACAAGGTCCGCGGCCTGCCCGCCGGCCACGGCCTGAACGCCGCGTCCGGCGAGTACGAGGACCTGCTGGCCGCCGGGGTGAACGACCCGGTCAAGGTGACCCGCTCTGCCCTGCAGAACGCCGCCTCGATCGCCGGCCTGTTCCTGACCACCGAGGCCGTCGTCGCGGACAAGCCCGAGAAGGCCGCTCCGGCCATGCCGGGTGGCGACGAGATGGGCGGCATGGGCGGCTTCTAGGCCTCCCCGCTCCGGTCCGGAAGCACGGTCCCTCCGCGGGGCCGTGCTTCCGGCGTTAATGGCCCGGCGAAAAGCCCAGGGACTGCAGCTCGCCGGCCAGGTTGGCCTGCGCCTGCACCTGCCAGAGCCTGCGGGCTGTCGCTGTCCGGTACAGCGGGTCCAGCGCCAGTAGCCGGCGGACGACGGCGGCCCGTCCCGCCGCGAAGCCGGCATCGGGCACGTGGGCGTATTCCCGGCGGACGGCCTGCAGGTAGTCCCGGTATCCGGCCGCGTCCCGGCCCAGGACCGAAAGGTCCGCATCGCACAGCAGTGCGCCGGGCCGGTCCAGGTCTTCGGGCCGGTGGGTGGCGGTGAGCAGGACCAGGCGCACCGTTTCGTCGATTTCCTGCCTGCGGCAACCAGCGCGCCCGAGCAGCTCCCCGGCCAGCCTGGCCGACTCCTCTTCGTCGCGTCCGGCCGCCCCGTTGTACACGGCGTCGTGGAACCAGGCGGCAAACCACAGGGCCCGGGGTTCCGGCCCGGGGTCTTCCCCGGCACCGAGCAGCGTCCGCACGGCCTCGAGCACGGCCAGCAGGTGGGTCCGGTCATGATAGTGGCGGTGGGCCTCGCCCCAGCGTTCGACAAGCTCCCGGCCCAGCTCCGGCCTGCCGGGCAGCAGCCGCTCCCAGTGGTGCAGCAGGACCGTCTCCAGCTTGCTGCTGCGCCGCCGGGCCGGAATCCTCAGCCCGCTGGCGGCCAGCCGGCGCACCAGGACCCCGCCCGATACCTCGATGGCCCCGCGGTCCACCAGCTCCTGGTAGCGGGCGGCGGGAACATCGTAGTGATCCAGATCGAAGGCCCGCTCCGGAATACCTGCCCTCGCCGCAAACTCGTGGAGCTCGGCCAGGGACGCGTCCGAGACCAGGTGCGAGAAATGTGTGCCGTGGGCGGGCCACCGCGGCGGATCGATCAGTATTGCCACGTTCCAAGCCTATGTCCGCTTCCCCTTCCTGCTATCTGAAAAGATGGACTGCATGACAATCACTGCTGCCGCCGACGGTTCCGCGCTCGGCAATCCCGGCCCTGCCGGCTGGGCCTGGTATATCGACGATGACTGTTGGGCAGCCGGCGGATGGCCGCACGGCACCAACAACCAGGGCGAGCTGATGGCCGTGCTCGACCTGCTCCGGTCCACGGCGCACCTCCCCGGGGAGCATCTGAGGATCCTGTGTGACAGCCAGTATGTGATCAACTGCGTCTCCAAATGGATGCCCGGCTGGAAGCGGAAGGGCTGGCGCAAGGCGGACGGCAAGCCCGTCCTGAACGTGGACCTGCTGCAGCAGATTGACGAGGCCGTCAAGGGCCGCAGCTACGAGTTCGAATGGGTCCGCGGACACGCCGGACACGACCTGAACGAGGCCGCTGACCTGCGTGCCCGTGCCGTGGCTCTGGCCTACCAGCAGGGCACTGTGATACCCGCCGGACCGGGTTTCGCGGCCGCCGGGGACGCCGGCGCCCCGCCCTCCGCCGGCGGCGCGGTCCCCGGACCGGAACAGGCCGGTGCCATCGGGGCGGAGGGTGCACGGCAGGCTGCCGCCACGGGGGCGGAACCGGCCGAACCGGATCTGTTTTCCGAGCTGGAGGAAGCGGACCGGCCGGAGGAAGACGGCAAGCCCGAGCATGTCGTGCTGGCGCTGGAGGAGGAACTGCTGCGGCCCGAAACCCGCGCGGACTTTGGCCGGATGGCCGTGCTGCTGCACCCGGAGTTTGCCGAGATCGGCGAAAGCGGGCGCATGTGGACGCGCGAGGACATCATCAACGCGCTGCGCCCGGATCCAGCGGCGGACAGCGAGTTGGACCTGCTGGCCGTCGAGCGGCTCGGCGAGGAGAGCATCCTGGTCACCTACCGCAGCCGCGGCCGCAGCGGCTCGTCCCTGCGCAGCTCCCTCTGGCTGCGGGACGCGGGCCGGTGGCGGCTGCGTTTCCATCAGGGAACGCCCGAACGCGGCTAGCGCACAGCGGCTGCCCCGCCACGCCGGCCCTCGCGCGTTGCTTTTGCCGGCCCGGAAAAGCCGCCGTCAGCCTAGGAACATGCGGGCATTGGCCGCCTCGGCCGCCGCATACTGCTCCGAGGCATGGGCCAGGGCGGTATTGATGCTGGCCAGCGATTCCTCGACCTTCAACTGGGTTGCCCGCCAGTCCGTGACCAGCTGCTGGAAATTGGCTGAAGCCAAGCCGGTCCACAGGGATTCGAGCTCGCGCAGGCCCGCCTGCATGGTGTTCACCTCCGCCTGCAGCCTGCCGATGGTGCCTTGGACGGCCATGCTCTTGGCCTGCAGGGCATCGCTGTCGACATGGAAAACGGCCATGATGTGCCTCCGAAGCAGTCTGTGTCCAACCTGCGGTCCACGCAGGGGCCGGCCGTTGTCCGGCCGGGTACTTCGAGGCTAGGGGCCGCTCCGGCTGGACGGAACCGGCAGTGCGGCTGCTGTGGAAAACCGTTTGGGGAGGGCTCCTGTGGAGGATGGCCCGGTTCAGCCGGCGATGACCGCTTTCTGGTCTTCCGGCAGGGGCTGGTAGGGAATCCGGATGCTCATGGTCGTCCCGCCGCCGTCGGTCTCGTGCAACCGCACCGTGCCGTCATGCTGGGCCACCAGGGCGGCGACAATGGCCAGTCCCAGCCCGGTCCCGCCGGTTTCCCGGTACCGCGAGGAATCCGCACGGTAGAAGCGCTCGAACACCCGCGAGGCCTCGTCCTCGGAGATCCCGGGGCCGTGGTCGCGGACTTCAATCACCGAGTCCTTGCGGTCATCGATTACCGAGACCACTCCGGTGGCGATTTCGATGGGCGAACCCGGCGGGGTGTACCGCAGGGCGTTGGTGACGAGGTTGGCCATCACCTGGCGCAGCCGCGCCTCGTCGCCGACGACGGGGGCGGACACCGGGGCGCCGCCGTCGAGCCCGACCACGCTGATCCGGCGGTCCGGGGCACTGGCCTTGGCGTCCATCGCGGCGTCATTGCCGAGTACCAGCAGGTCCAGGGGTTTGGACTCGAGCGGCCGCTGCTCGTCCACCCGGGCCAGGGTGAGCAGGTCCTCCACGAGCTGGCCCATCCGCTGGGCCTCGCCCTCGATGCGGCCCATGGCGGCCGCAATGTCCTCCTCGCTCTGCAGCGCGCCGTGGCGGTACAGCTCGGAGAACCCCCGGATGGTGACCAGCGGGGTGCGCAGCTCATGCGAGGCATCGGCCACGAACCGGCGCATTTTCTGCTCCGAGGTGCTGCGCGCCGCGAAAGCGGTCTCGATGTGCGCCAGCATGGCGTTAAGCGAGCGGGACAGCCTGCCGATTTCGGTAGCGGGATTGGCCACCTCCACGCGCCGGGAGAGGTCGCCGGCGGCAATGGCGGCGGCGGTCTTTTCCACCTTGCTCAGCGGCAGGAACGCGCGGGTGACTGCCAGCCAGGCGATCACCGAGGCCGCGACGGTGGACAGCAGGCCCGTGCTCAGGCTGAGGGCGGCCAGGGCATCGACGGTCCTGTTCACCGGGGCGTAGGCGCGGGCCACGGCGACGCTGGCGCCGCTGCCGGACAACTCGAACACGCGCACCCGCCAGCCGTCGCTGTCAGGGCTGGTGCCGGGCACGTCGAAGGGCCGGTGGTCCAGGGCCAGCACCTGCTGGATGGTCAAACCCGGGATGACCGGCGTATCCGGGTCCCCGTCCTCCACCTGGGAGTGGCGCAGGATGGTTCCGCCGGAATCCATCAGGACGCCGTAGTAGCCGGCCTGCGTGGAGGAGGGGCCGACGCCGGTCTGGGCGCGGATGAGCATGCTCGACATGCTGTTGGCATTGTTCCGGATGTCGTCGTCCATGCCCCGGAACATGGCGTCGCGCAGCAAGGTGATGGTTAGCAGCGAGGTAATGCCGACCGCGGCGACCATCAGGACGCAGATAATGGCGACCAGTTGGGTCCGCAGCGAGGCCGACTTCCAGAGCTGGAGCATGGTCAGCGTCTTTCGGACGTGCGTAACAGGTACCCAACACCCCGCTTGGTCTGGATCAGGGCGGGCAGGTCGGGGTTCGCATCGATCTTACGCCGCAGGTAGGAGATGTAGGACTCCACGATGGAGGCATCCCCGTTGAAGTCGTATTCCCAGACATGGTCCAGGATCTGGGCCTTGGAAAGTACCCGGTTGGGGTTGAGCATCAGGTAGCGCAGCAGCTTGAACTCCGTGGGGGACAGGTCGATGACTTCCCCGTTGCGGCGCACCTCGTGCGCGTCGTCGTCCAGTTCGAGGTCGTCCACCTGGATCACCGCATCGTCCTCGAGCAGCGGCTGGGTGCGGCGCAGCACGGCCCGAATGCGGGCCACTACCTCGTCCAGGCTGAAGGGCTTGGTCACATAGTCGTCCCCGCCTACGGTCAGGCCGGTGACCTTGTCCTCGGTGTCGTCGCGGGCGGTGAGGAACACCACCGGAAAATGTTTGCCGGCGGCCCGCAGCCGCCGGGTCACGGTGAAGCCGTCCATGTCCGGAAGCATAACGTCCAGGACCGCCAGGTCCGGATTGTGGGTTTCGGCCGCGGCCAGGGCCTCACGGCCGTTGGCGGCGGCGACGACGTCGAACCCGGCAAAGCGCAGGGAGGTTGAGAGCAACTCGCGGATATTGGGCTCGTCGTCGACTACCAGCAGTTTTGCTTCAGGTCCGGTCTTTTTCACAATTCCAAGTGTCCTCCCAGAAACTGGGAGTTTTCTGGAAGGCGGATGGGAGCAGCCCCACAGTCAGCTTAGTGTGCCCGGATGTCAGCTGCGGTCTCGGGCGGCGAGCGCCTCCTCCGGTGCGGCACGCTGCGCCGCCGGACTGGTACGCGAAGAGGCGCCCCGAGCCGGCCCGGGACAATCCGCCCCGGCCGCGGATTCCCGTACAGTGCCTGGCCGCGGCGTCCTCGGGGTCCGTGGCGGCCTCCTGACGGTGGGGCGGTTACCCTCCCCGGCCCGGTGCGTTCCCTCAGGTTTTGCTGATGTCCTTGGCGTCCAGGATCGTGTATGCGTAGCCCTGTTCGGCCAGGAAGCGCTGGCGCTTGGCCGCATAGTCCTGGTCCAGCGTGTCGCGGGCCACCACGGTGTAGAACCTGGCGGCACGGCCGTCCGCCTTGGGCCGCAGCAGCCGGCCCAGCCGCTGGGCCTCCTCCTGCCGGGAGCCGAAGGACCCGGAGACCTGGATGGCCACCGAGGCTTCCGGCAGGTCGATGGAGAAGTTGGCCACCTTGGAGACCACCAGCGTCTGCAGCGCGCCGCTGCGGAACTGATCGAAAAGCCGCTGGCGTTCCTTCACGCTGGTGTCGCCCTTGAGTACCGGCGCGTCCAGGCGCGCGGCGAGCTCGTCCAGCTGGTCGATGTACTGGCCGATCACCAGCAGCTGCTCGCCGCGGTGCCGGGCGGCCAGCTGCTCCACCACGGCGGACTTCGTCTCGGAGACCGCGCACAGCCGGTACTTGTCGGCGTCGTCGGCCATGGCGTAGGCCACCCGCTCGTCCCGCGGCAGGTCCACCCGGACCTCCACACAGTCCGCCGGGGCGATGTACCCCTGGGCTTCGATGTCCTTCCAGGGTGCGTCGTAGCGCTTGGGGCCGATGAGTGAAAAAACCTCGCCCTCGCGTCCGTCCTCGCGCACCAGCGTGGCGGTGAGTCCCAGCCGGCGCCGCGCCTGCAGGTCGGCGGTCATCCGGAAGATCGGCGCGGGCAGCAGGTGCACCTCGTCGTAGATGATCAGCCCCCAGTCGTGCCCGTCGAGCAGTTCCAGGTGCGGATAGAACCCGCCGCGGCGCATGGTGAGCACCTGGTAGGTGGCAATGGTGACCGGCCGCACCTCCTTAAGCGCCCCGGAATACTCGCCGATCTCGTCCTCGGCCAGGCTGGTGCGGCGCAGCAGCTCGTCCTTCCACTGCCGGGCGGAGACGGTGTTGGTGACCAGGATCAGCGTGGTGGTGGAGCTGGTGGCCATCGCCGCGGCTCCCACCAGGGTCTTGCCCGCACCGCAGGGCAGGACGACGACGCCGCTGCCGCCGGCCCAGAAATTCTCCGCGGCCACCTTCTGGTACGGCCGCAGCTGCCAGCCTCCGGGGTCCGGGGACTCGGAGAGGGCGATCGGGTGCGGGGTGCCGTCCACATATCCGGCCAGGTCCTCGGCGGGCCAGCCGAGCTTGAGCAGCAGCTGCTTGAGCGCCCCGCGCTGGGAGGAGTGCACCACCGTGGTCTCGGCATCGATCCGCGGGCCAAGCAGCGGCTTGATCTTCTTCGCGTGCATGACCTCCTCGAGCACCGGATAGTCGCTCGTGCGCAGCACCAGCCCGTGCTGCGGGTCCTTTTCCAGCCGCAGCCGGCCGTAGCGGGACATCGTCTCCTCGATGTCGACCAGCAGCGCGTGCGGCACCGGGAACCGGGAGTAGCGCAGCAGGGTGTCCAGCACCTGCTCGGCGTCGAGCCCGGCCGCCCGGGCATTCCACAGCCCCAGCGGCGTGATCCGGTAGGAGTGCATGTGTTCCGGGGCCCGCTCCAGTTCGGCGAAGGCGGCGATGGCGTGGCGGGCCTCGGTGGCCTGTGCGTGGTCCACCTCCAGCAGGATGGTTTTGTCGCTCTGGACAATCAGGGGTCCGTCAGCCATCTGCTGCACCTTCTTCGTTCGTGTGTTCGGGGACATCCGCCAGCTCGACGTCCATCAGGCGGTGGACGGGGACCACTCGCTCGGTCTCCCGGTCCGGATCGTAGACGCGGACCCGGCCGCCGCCCACCGAGAGCGGCAGCAGCACTTCGCGGCGCTCGTCCCCGCCCGGCTCCACGATCCCGATCCGTACGGGCCGTTTCTGCCGGATGGCTGTGCGCAGCGTTTCCAGTCCCAGCAGCGGTTCGGCCTCCGTGTCGGCCGTCCTGTTCGCTGCCGGGACCGGCCCCGGCAGGACGGAGCCGCGCAGCCGGGCCAGCTGCCGGTCCAGGTCCTCGCCGGACAGCTCCCGCGGATTCATCCGCACCGGGAACGACGACGGACCGGCACCTGCCTTGCGGGCCGGGCCGGACGCCGGGCCGCTGCCGGCACCTGCGCCGGAGGTCTCGCCGCCGTGCAGGTCAGGGGCGGGAAAGTACCCCAGCCCGCGCAGGACGTGCAGCAGTTCCCGGTCTCCCGCGGAGGAAACCAGCACGGTGGGCGCGAGCCGCCGCAGTCCCAGCAAGGCCGTGCGCGGATCCGCCAGCAGCGCATCGAGGGCCGACTCGTCCGTGCTGCGCAGGTAGGAGCCTGCCGCCCCCACCCGGACCGCACCGTGCCGGGCGGCTGTGTCCTCCACCAGGTAGCGCAGCGGCTGCGGCACCTCGGTGGCCGCATGCCGGGTCAGGAAGTCCAGGATCCCGGGGCCGTCGAGGCCTGCGTCCAGCGCACGCCGGAGCGAACCGGCGGAGAAACGGTAGATGGCCGCCGGGCCCCGGCCCTCGGCATCGGAGAGCAATGCCAGCTCACGGGCCACCTCCGGTGCCAGGTAGCCCGGGGCCACCGCGGTCAGATCCGCCTGCAGCAGGAAATAGGTCAGCGGTGCCGGCAGCTCCCGCTCCAGGAGCGCGACCGCGTCTTCCATGCGGTCGTCGGCCAGCGCCGCTCCCAGCTCGGTGAGCGCACCGGAACCGGTCAGGCCCAGCCGCCCGGCCTCGGCCAGGATGCCCGGTACCAGGCGGTCGAAGCGGCGCTGCAGCCGGGGCTGGTGCCAGGCCAGGTAGGCTGTGGCGTCGGCGGCGGACAGGGCGGGGCCGGTCTCAGCGGGTATCCCGCCGGCCTGCTGCAGCCAAGTTTCCTGCAACTGCTTGAGACCGGCCAGCAGCCGGCGGCGAACGGCGGGGGTATCCGGGCGGGACGCTTCCGCGGCGAGCGGGTTGATGCTGCCGCCGGACGGCAGCTCTTCGCCCACCAGCGACGGCGCCCGGTCCAGCGACAGCCAGGACGTCACCAGCAGCTGCCACTGCAGCTGCCGGGGCAGGGCATCGAAGCCGTCAGGTCCGGGGGGCGTGCCGGCCACCCAGCGGGAGGTGTCCACGTCGAGGTGGATCAGCCCGGCGGCCGCGGCGAGCTCGAGCAGCCAGCCGGCGTCGTCGACGTCCGTGCGCAGTGCCTCCGCCAGCCGCCTGGTCTCCCGCACGCCCACACCACCGGCGCGCAGGGTGGCCACCGGAGCGCCGTCCACCTCTTCCAGCAGCTGCGAGACCAGGCGCAGGGTCTCGGCCACCGCGGAGAACGCCGCGTTGTCGCGGATCGTGTGCCGGACGATCTTTGGCGCGGCGGGAACCGGGGGCGCCGTCAGCCAGGGGTCCGCGACGGCACCGTTCCGGACCGCCAGGCCGACACTGCGCGGAAGTTCAACGTGTACCGCGTCCAGCGGCACCAGCAGGCCGCGGGCCAGCAGCCAGTCCACCGGGGTGGCGCTGCGCTCGCCGACGTCGGCCGGCCGTCCGGCATGCGGCACCGCCCCCACCGGTGAGTGCCGGAACCGCCCCAGCAGGTCT
>NZ_JBHTML010000082.1:0-16699 GCF_042679445.1 Arthrobacter sp. GCM10027362 | reverse complement strand
ACCGGGACCGCGACGGAACCGGCCCCCGCGCCGGCCACGGAACCGGCGGCACCGCAGCCCACGGCCCCTGCCGACGCCCCGGCGGCGACAACGCCGTCGGACTAGCCTGCCTGCAAATGCGCCGGCTCCTTGCTGCGGGATTAGCCGGCATTCCGGACTTCGCTGTGTCCGGAATGCCGGCTAATCCCGCAGCGGCACGCCCCTGGCGTCGGCGCGGAACATCTGCGCGCCGCAGAGGATCATGATGCCCTCGACAAAGCCCCACAGCCCCACCAGGCCGAAGGTAAAGGCACCCAGGAAAATGGTCAGCAGCAGCTGGACGACGCCGATGGTGGTGTGGCCCAGGTAGAACCGGTGGATGCCCAGGCCGCCCAGGAAGATGCCCAGCAGGCCGGCGACCAGCTTGGACTTCTGCGGCGCGGGCAGCTGGTAGCCCGGGTACGGCTGCCCGTAGCCCTGCGGCGGCATCTGCTGCTGGTACGAACCCGGCTGGTACGCCGGGGGCACCTGCTGCTGGTAGGGGTCCTGCACCGGCTGCCGCCGGTACGGATCCTGCGGCGCCCCGGCCGGGTAGCCCGAACCGTTCTCTGACATGGCGTTCCTCCCGATGTGAGTGATGGTCTCCAGGCCCATATTGACGACGGCGCCGCCGGGCCGGGGTGATACGGCTGCGGCCGGCTGTTCCGTCCCGCCTGTCCCCCGGATACATCAATGCGTTATCGCGCTTAATTATCGGCGGCCGGCCCGCGCCTGGTTAGGCATTCCGGACAGCAAAGTGCACCGTCCTCTTTTGACAGGAGGGGCCAGCCGAACCGGGCCCACAGTTTTGGAACAGTGGCCCCGGCTGCCGGCGTCGTCAGCAACGTTCACGACGCCGGCGCCCGCCGGCGGAGGCGGTTCCCGCCTCCGCCTTCTGGCCGCAGTTACGCCGCCATCGCCGCGGCCCGCCTGCCGGACAGCGGCAGGCTGCGGGCCTGGATCCGGACATCGAGGTCCAGATGGATGTCTTCCTTCGAAGCCAGGGTGTCCTCCAGGTACTCCGCGAGGCTCCGGTTGGTGACCAGGCGGGGGTCGGCGACTATTTCCCCGCGCAGCACGGCCGCGCTGTCAGCAAGCTCAACGGTGCCGAAAGTGGCGCCCCCTGCTCCGTCGGCTGCAATCCGTCCAATGCTGTTGCGGAAGATCCGCTCACCGCCTTCACGGGGCGTCGCGGTCATGGTGAAAATAATGTTGCTCTGCCGCACGGTTAATCCCTTCATTCGATCCCTGTGATCTGCCTCCGGCTCGCCGTTAACGCAGCCCTTCGGGTGATTTTGGTTTACCGCTCATTCGGTAGGCGCCGGCGCCCATGAGGAGGAAACCAATAACCCCGATGGCGATGATTTGCGCCGCGAGCCCCGCCAGCAGGACCAGGACACCGGCCAGCAGCACGACCGGATTCCAAGGGCTCCTGTTGAACGAGACAACGACCAGGCCGCTGCGCAGTTTCCGGGCAAACTCGGGATCTTCGCGGCTTAGCTCGCGCTCCAGCTGCTCCAGCTGTTTTCGTTCTTCGTGGGTCAAAGGCATCGGAACCTCCTCGTCCAGGCGGCTGCTTCCGCAGCGGGCAGCGGAACACCGCCGGAGGTTGTCCCGCCCGCCCCGCGGCGCACCAGCTCCAAATCGCTTGTCCGCGCGTTTAATTCACCGCTTTTCCAAGTCGGGGTCCATTCTTCACAGCCCCACCCCGGGCAGGAATTAAACGGCTTAACCGAACCCTACCCGCAAAACAAAAATAAAGCCAATAAGAATTGGAGCCCGCCCCGCTGCTCCGCCCGCTTATCTCAACACCGGCAAAGGAATTTTTTCGAACCGGACCCTCCCCGGCTCCGGGTGCTTTATGCCATCCCGAATAAAACCGGCCGCAAACCGGTATCTCCGCGCATCCGGCACGCAGGCGACGTGAATCCCACATATTTTAGACCGGGAGGCAGCACCTCTTCCGGCCACTTATATCCGTGACCGAGATCGCACTCAAGAACGGAATATCCGGCATTCATTCATGCGTTTGCATGAATAGCGACGAAAGCCGACGCTACGTGGACAGAAGGGAATCACCATGCAGAGGTTCAAGGACAAGTCCGTCATTATCACCGGCGCAGGATCGGGCCTGGGCCGCGCGGCCGCCATCCGGATCGCCAAGGAGCAGGGCAGGCTGACGCTGGTTGACCTCAACGAGGCCGGCCTGCAGGAGACCGGGAAGGAAATCCGGAATGCGGCCCCGGACGCGGAAGTGCTCCTGGTCACCGCCAACGTCGCCAGCGAGGCCGAGGTCGAAAACTACGTCGCCGAGGCCGTCAAGCGCTTCGGCACGATCGACGGGTTCTTCAATAACGCCGGCATCGAGGGAAAGCAAAACCTGACCGAGGACTTCGGCTCGGACGAGTTCGGCAAGGTCGTCAATATTAACCTCAACGGCGTTTTCTACGGGCTCAAGCATGTCCTGAAGGTCATGAAGGAGCAGGGCTCCGGTGCCGTCGTGAACACCGCCTCCGTCGGCGGCATCCGCGGCGTCGGCAACCAGTCCGGCTACGCCGCCTCCAAGCACGGCGTGGTGGGCCTGACCCGCAACTCCGGCATCGAATACGGCCAGTTCGGCATCCAGGTCAATGCCATCGCCCCGGGCGCCATCATGACCCCCATGGTGGAAGGGTCGCTGAAGCAGATGGATCCCGAGAACTGGGAGCAGGTCGGCGAGGAGTTCGTGCAGCCGAACCCGATGAAGCGCTTCGGCAAGCCCGAGGAAGTCGCCCACCTGGTCGCGTTCCTGCTTTCCGGGGACGCCGGCTTCATCAACGCTGCGGTCATCCCGATCGACGGCGGCCAGTCCTACAAGTACTGATCCGCCGCCTTTCGGGGGACGACGGCGGCGCGTGCGTGCCGCCGTCGTCCCCCGTCCTGCTGTCCCGTCTTACGGCCTCGGGCGGCTGCCGCGGCGGACCGGGCAGGCATTCGGGTTCAAGGCCTCAGGAGACACGGACCTGTTCCCCTGACGGCGGTGAGTTCAGCCGCGTTGCGAGGCCGTCGGCGGCCCGGCGCACCAGGTGGCCGAATTTTTCCAGCATGGCCGGCGTGATGCGGTATTCGGGGCCGGCCACCGAGAGCGATGCGATGACCCGTCCGCCAAGGGTGACCGGGGCCGCGACGGCGCACACGCCGTCGTCCAACTCCGAGCGGCTGACAGCGTAGGGTGCCTTCAGCTGCTCCTGCAGGGCCCGGATGAGGCGGTCCCGGTCCTTGGCCGGCATCGACGGCTCGACCCGGTCCAGGTAGCGGCGGATCCACTGCTCGCCCTGGGTGGCCAGCAGCACCTTGGCCCCCGCACCGCGGTGCAGCGGCTGGATCGCCCCCGGCGCATACGAGATCCTGATCGCCATATCCGACTCGCAAATCGCCGTGCAGGTTGCGTAGTCGCCCGACTGCTCAATGAGCAGTGCGGTCTCCCCCGTGGCCTGCCTGAGCTCCTCGAGCACGCCCGCTGCGGCCAGGCGCAGGTGGGTGGACGTGTCCACGGACTCAGCCAGGGTCAGTATGCGGGTGGTGAGCACGTAGCGTCCGCCGCCGGCTTCCTCCACCAGCGCCATTTCCCTCAGGAGCGAGACATAGCGGTAGGCGGAGGGAATGGAGATGCCGATCATGGAGGCGATCTCCTCCGCCGTCAGGGACGGGCGGTCCTCAAAGAGCAGCAGGACCTTGAGGACGCGGCGGGCGCTGTCAACGCCGGGAGTCTTGCCGCTTGCTGCCATGTAGGCTCACCCCTTTCTGAAGGTGAAGGCCCGGCCGTCTTGCCGGCCCCGGAAAAGATGGGCCGGCAGTGCCGGTCAGGCATCAAATGTTGCGACCAGGCGGGCCTGTTCCAGGATGTTGCCTGCATAGGCGGCCAGGAACTCTTCCCGCGAGGGGTTGCCTTCTACCCGGGTATCGAGAGCATAGACCCAAAAATAGTAGTGGTGAATGCCGTGGCCGGACGGCGGCTGCGGGCCGGTGTACGAGGCTTCCCCGATGCCGTTGGGGCCCAGCCGTACCTCGCCGCTGACCAAGCCGTCCAGCGGGCTGATGCCGTAGGCGACCCAGTGCGTGAACCCGTTCGGCAGCGGCGCGTCCGGATCGTGCAGGATCAGGGCCAGTTCCAGCGTCCCGGCGGGGATTCCCGAGATTGACACCTTCGGTGTTTCGTTGCCGTGGTCGGCGGCAAACCGCTCGGGGATGCGCCCGCCCGGTTCGATCTCGTCAACGGTTACTTTCAGATCCTGGATGTTCAAGGGCATGAGGTTAAGCCTTTCATGTCAGCGGTAGGGAAACTTGTGGAGATCGCCCGGGCTATCGCCTCCGGTGCGGCCTCCGGGATGTAGTGGTCGCAGTCCGGGACCGTGACGTAGGTGAAGTCGGGGCGCTCCTGCTGCGCCCGGGCGCAGGCCCGGGCCGAGACAATCCCGCTGTGCTCGCCGCGCAGCACCGCCACCGGCACCCGGACGGACCGGAAGGCATCCGCGAAGTCGGTACGGAAGCTGTCCACCGTCCCGCGCATGGCCCCGGGGTCCGCCAGCGGCAGGAAGCAGTCCTCCTGCCGCTGGTAGCCGTAGGCGGCCCGGCGCTGCAGGGCCGCCCGCGGAGTCCGCGGGTACCGTGCGCACAGGTAGTCGACGATCTCCGCTTCGCTGCCGAAGCTCCGGTACCCGCCCAGCACCCGGTCCTCCAGGTCATCGATCACCTGCGGCTCCACGAAGGGCAGGTAGTCGACGGCGACGACGCCGGCGAACAGTTCCGGTGCCGCGGCTGCCGCGACGACCGCGTTCCGGGCGCCCAGGGAGTGCCCGACCAGGACCACGTCCTGCAGCCCGAGGCCGGACACCAGGCCCAGGATGTCCCGGGCGAAGTCCTTTTGGGAGTAGCCGCGGGCGGGCTTGCTGCTGCGCCCGTGGCCGCGCTGGTCCAGGGCGATCGTGCGGTACCCGCCGTCCAGGTGCCCGATTACCCCGTCCCAGACGCCCAGGCTGGCGGAGGTGCCGTGCAGGAAGAGCAGCGGCCGGCCCTCCCCGCCGTCCCGGTAGCACAGGCGCACGCCGTCGAGGTCGGCGTACTGCAGGCTGGTGGTGTCCATTGGTCAGATGGGGGTGATTTCGGACAGGGTCTTGCGCACCGCCACGAGGCCCCGGATGATGTCGGCGCGCTTGGCGTCCACCTCGCCCTCGGCGTAGTCGTAGAGGCCCTGGCCGCTCTTCATGCCCAGTCGTCCCGCGGCGGTCAGCTTGCCCACCAGCTCCGGGACGTCCTTGCAGTCGTCCAGGTCCTGGTTCAGGTAGCCCGCCACGGACTCGTAGATGTCCAGGCCGGCCATGTCCACCAGGCGCATCGGCCCGATGACGGCGAGCTTGTAGCCGACGCCCCACTTGATGCAGGTGTCCAGGTCCTTCTGGGTGGCGATGCCTTCCTCGAGCAGGGCCATGCACTCGCGCAGGACGGCGTACAGCACCCGGTTCTCGACGAACCCAGCCTTCTCCTTCTCCCGCACGGCCTCGTAGCCGAAGGACTCGACGATGGTGACGAGCTCCTTCTCCACTTCTTCGGAGGTCTGCTCGCCCCTGATGACCTCGATCATCGGGATCAGGTGGGGCGGGTTGGACCAGTGCATTCCGATGAAGCGCTCCGGGTGCTGCATGTTTTCGGCCATCGTGGTGATCGGGATGCCGGAGGTGTTGGTGGCGATGATGGTGGCCGGGGACACCAGTTCCTCGACCTGGGCGAGGACCGTCCGCTTCAGCTCCAGCTTTTCGGGGACCGCCTCGATGACGAAATCGGCGCCGTCGAGGGCGGCGCGCAGGTCCGTCTCGTAGGTGACGGAGCCGCCGTCGACAGAGGGGGTGCCCAGCTCGTCCAGCACGGCGGCGGCGCCGTCGATGACCTTCCGGGCCTTGTCGAGCGCCTCCTGGCTGATGTCGTTGAGCCGGACCTGGCTGCCGCTGCGGGCCAGCAGCGCGGCGATCCCGGGGCCCATGCTGCCGGAGCCGATGACCGTGGTGATGGCGGGAATTGACATGTTTCTCCTTGTGGTTCCGCAGGGGGTTAGAGGCGTCCGGACTTCTCCAGGCGGTCGAGCCGGCGGTTGTAGTAGTTCCAGAAGTTGTTGCGGGCCTTGGGCCGGTAGATTTCCTCGAGCTTGAAGTCGGTTTCCTCCTGCGGGGGCAGCCGGTAGTCAAGGCCGGAGGTGGCCAGGGTCAGGTGGAACCTGCAGGCCCGCTCCAGGAACACCCCGGCCAGGGTGACGTCCTGCACGGTCTCGCCGACGAAGCTGCAGCCGTGGTTGCTCAGCAGGATGGCCAGCGAGTTGCCCATGGCCGTGGCGTGCTCCTTGCCCAGCTCCACGGTCGTGATGATGTTCGAGGTCAGGTCGAAGCGCGGCACCCCGTCCTTGGCGAACCAGACCCCTTCATTGGTGTAGGGGCCGAATGCCGCGGTGGTGGTGGCGAAGGCCGTGGTGTAGAAGGGGTGGGAGTGGCCGATGAAGTTTACGTCGGGGCGGGCCAGGTACAGCTCGGAGTGCAACGGCCACTCCAGGTGCAGGATGCCCTTGCCCTCGAGCACGTTGCCTTCGAAGTCCACGAGGAGGAAGTCCTCGGCCTGGACCTCGTCCAGGCCGAGGTTGCCGCGCTTGAGCCACATGCCGCGGCCTTCCGGGTCGCGGTAGCTCATGTGGCCCAGGGACATGTCCCCGTGCCCTTCCATTTCCAGGATCCGGTGGGCGCGGGCCAGCTGGTGGAGGGTGTTCAGGACGGACTGGTCGTTGCTGTAGAGGCTGTCGAAGTCTTGCACGGTTTCTCCTGACGGTGTGGGTGGTCCGGCTAGGCCAGGGAGGCCTGGTATTCGGCGACGCTCAGGCCGCCGACCCGTTCGTGGATGCGTCCGCCGGTGGAGACGGCCACGCAGATCAGCAGCTCGTCCGGACGCGGGCCGTCCGGGACCTGGAACGAGATCGTGTCGTAGTGCGACCGCACGTAGACCTCGTCCTTGAAGGCCAGCGGGATGTCGATCGCGGTGCCGGCCGCGGCGGTCTTGGTGGTGGAGCTGATCCAGGCCGCGCCGCCGCCGACGGCATCCCGGAAGGCATTGCCGAAGACGGTGGTGACGCAGGCGACCACGTGGTCCTGTTCGCCGGCCAGGCCGGCGATGCCGCCCTTGCCGTAGCCTTCGACCTTGCGCCCGCCCAGCAGCGCCGCGGTCCGCCGTCCCAGTTCGGTGCCCAGCGCCGGGCTCGGACTGGTCAGCGGCGAGAGGTCCTCGACGTACCGCCCGGCGAAGGGGTTGCGGATGACGACGCCCACGCAGGCCTTCAGCAGGGGTTCTTCGGCCGCCGGGCCGCCCTCGTGGACGATCTCCTGGATGGTGCTGTGGAAGGACCGGACTTCGTAGAAGTCGCCGATCAGCCGGGTCATTGCTGTGCTCCCGTCAGGGCGTGACGCCCGGGGTCGGTGGGGTCGTATTTGGCGGTTTCGAGGTTTTCCTCGGTGAACTGGTTGCCCTTGGACATGCCGCGGTTCGCCGCGTACTCGGCGGAGCGGCGCTGGCAGCGCTCGGTGATCGGGTGTTCGAGCCGGTCCCACTCCACCAGCGCGTCGGGCAGGTCCGGGAGGCTGGCCCCGGTCGCGGCGACCGCCAGGGTGTAGGCGTTCTGCATTGCGGTGCCGGCGCCCTGGGCCAGGGCCGGGCACATGGCATGGGCGGCGTCGCCGATCAGCGCAACCCGGCCTTCGCTCCACTTTTCCAGCACCGTGGTCTCGTAGCCGTAGTACTTCGGGTCCGGGGCCTGGGCCGCCGCCTCCAGGACCGGCGTCAGCTCGGGGTAGGCCGAACTCCACAGCTCCAGGTCGATCGGCGTGCGGCTGCCCTGTTCGTCGGCGCGGGGTGCGCCGAGGGCGATGTACAGCTCCCGCTCGTTGCAGGGAACGTAGAGCACGCGCAGGTAGCGCGGTTCCAGGTTCCAGAAGTCAATGACGTTGTCCCACTCCCCCTCGCCGAGCCGGTCCTTCAGCCGCGGCACCAGGAAGCGGGTGATGCCGTCGCGCGACTTCCACCGCTCCTGCTCGAAGCCGATCGAATCGCGCACCCGGGACTTCACGCCGTCGGCCCCGACCACCAGGTCCGCCTCGAGCGTCCGGCCCGAGGCCAGGGTCAGCGTTCCGTCCGGGGTTGCCGCCACGGCTTCCGAGCCGGTCACGATCTCGACGCCGGCGGCCCGGGCCGTTTCCAGCAGGCACTTGTAGAGGTAGGGCCGGGTGGTGGTGCGCCAGAAGAGCCCGCCGAAGTCCTCGTGCGACACGCTTTCGTGGTGCATCCGTGTCTCATAGAAGGGCGGCGTCATGGAGTCCTGCAGGACGGCCTCCAGGGCCCCGACGGCTTCGAGCACCTTCAGGCTGTTGTGCCACAGCACGATGCCCGCGCCCTGTTCGCGCAGTTCGCTGCTGCTTTCGTGGACCCGGACGGTCCACCCCATCCTGGCCAGCGCCGCCGCCGCGGTCAGGCCGGCAAAACCGGCGCCGGCGATCTCCGCGTGCCGGCCGTTCTTTTCCGTTGATGTCAGCATGGCTGTTGTCCGCTCCTGTCACTTGGCCTTCGAGTTCTCGATGAACTCGTTGGTGTAGACCTCGGAAGGCTGCGGGGCGGTCTTGATCACCTTCTGGCCGGCCAGGATGCCGATGGTGGATTTCCACATCTGCTCGTCCATGGCGCCGAGCCCCTGTTCCTTGGTCTTGTCCGAGGTGAAGGTGACGTCGACGTCCGCCTGCAGCTGCTTGGCGAACAGGTCCTTCTTGTCCGCCAGTTCCGGGGAGGTTCCGGCGAGCAGCTCGGCGGCGTCGTTCGGGTTCTTGGCCACCCAGTCGAAGGCCTTCAGGTAGGCGTTGGTAAAGCGCTGCACGAGGTCCGGGTCGCTGTCGATCAGCTTGTCCGTGGTGAACAGGCCGGAGCCGTAGGCGTCATAGCCGTAGTCGGATCCGCGCAGGATGCTGAGCTTTCCCTCGCCGCCGGCATGCTGTTCCAGCAGCGGCACTTCGGCGTCTTCATAGCAGACGACGGCGTCCACCTTGCCCTGCATCAGGTAGTTTTCATAGGGCGGGGTAACCGTCAGCTCCGTCACGGACTTCTTGTCGATGTCGTTCTTGGCCAGCAGGGCCTTGTAGAAGATGTAGGTCGAGCCTGCCGGATGAACGCCCATGGTCTTTCCCTTCAGGGCGTCGGGGCCGGTGAGCTCCAGGTTCTCCTTCAGCGAGCACAGGCCCAGCGGCGAGACCTGGTTGACGGCCGCAATCGCCTTCACCGGGACGTTCTGGGTCCGGGCGGTGACCAGCGAGGGCAGGTCGGCGAAGCCGAAGTCGGCGCCGCCGGTGCCGACCAGGCGCAGCGTGTCGGGCGAGCCGCTGCCGGTGTTGATGGCGGTGACTTCGATGCCTTCGTCCTTGAAGTAGCCTTTCTCCTTGGCCACGTGGAACATGGCGTGGTTGCCGCGAAGCTGGTAGTCCAGCTGCACGGTCACCTGGTCGAGACCGCCTTCCGCCGCAGGCTTGGCCTCTGCCTGGTTCTGGCCGGAGCCGCAGGCGGTCAGGAGCAGCAGGCTGCCGGCGGCAAAGGACGCTGCCAGGGCACGGGAAATCTTCATGATGGCTCTCCTCTTTGTGGAGCGTTTAGGGAACGGATCGGACTGTCAGGTGGTCGGCTGAAGGGTGATGTGCGGGAACTTCCGGGCCAGCAGGTACTCGGCCAGGGACATGGCGTAGTAGAGGACCAGGCCGAGGACGGAAACCAGGATCAGGGCCGCGAACATCAGCGGGGTGTCCAGCTGGGTCGAGGCGAACTGGATCAGGTAGCCGAGCCCGTTCTGGGCGCCGGCGAACTCGGCGACGACGGCACCGATCACGGCCAGGGTGATGGCGATCCGGAGTCCGGCGAAGAGGTAGGGCAGGGAGGTCGGGACCTGGATCTGGGTGAGCACCTGGTTCCTGCTGGCGCCGACGGAACGCATCAGCAGCAGCAGTTCCTTGTCGATGGCCTTGAGCCCGACCAGCATGTTCAGCGTGATGGGGAAGAACGCGATGACCACGATGAGCACGACCTTCGGGGCCAGCCCGTAGCCGAACCAGAGGATGAAGATCGGCGCCAGGGCCACCTTGGGCACCACCTGGAACAGCACGATCAGCGGGTAGAGCGCCCGTTCCGCCCAGTGGAAGCGAGCCAGCACCAGTGCCAGCGCAATGCCGACGACAACACTGACGAGGAATCCCTGGAGAATTTCCTCGGTGGTCACCCAGGTGGCATCCAGCAGCATTTCGCGGGAAATCCACATTTCCTGCATGAATTCGCTGGGCTTGGCAATGACGAAGCTGGACAGATTCAGCAGCCCGACGCCTATTTCCCAAATCAAAACCACGGCGGCAAAAACGGCGGCGGCCGGCCAGACCCGCACAAGCCAGGATGTGAATTTTTGGCCCGGCTGCCTCCGTACGGCCCGGGCCTGCTGCCCCGCGGCGGGCGGCCGGCCCGGCTTCGCCGATGTGTTCCGGGGGATGGTCCCGGCGCCGTCCTTGAGCATCACGCCACCGCCTTCGGCTCAAGCTGGCGCCGCAGGTGCGTCGCGTACTCCTGGAAGGCCGGGGTGTCGAAGACTTCCAGGGTGCGCGGCCGGGGCAGGTCAATTTCCAGCGTTTCGATGATCCGCCCGGGCTTGGTCCCCATGACGTGGATGACGTCCGAGAGGAACACCGCCTCGGGAATCGAGTGGGTGACAAAGACGACCGTCTTGCGGGTCTCGGCCCAGACCTCGGCCAGGCGCAGGTTCATCTCGTCGCGGGTGATCGCATCCAGTGCCCCGAACGGCTCGTCCATCAGCAGGATCTCCGGGTCCAGCGCCAGGGCGCGGGCGATGGAGACACGCTGGGCCATGCCGCCGGAGAGCTCGTGCGGGAGCTTGTGGGCGGCTTCGGTCAGGCCGACCATCTCCAGCGCCCTGGCCGCTGCCTCCTCGATGTCCGCTCCGCGCTTGCGGCGGGTGGCGATCTGGCGCAGCATCCGCGCATTCTCCAGGGCCGTCTTCCACGGAAGCAGGGCGGCCTTCTGCGGCACCAGTCCGAACTGGCGGCGGCGCACCGCCTCCGCCACGGGACTCCCGTTGACCGTCACGTCCCCGGCGCTGGCACTCTCGATGCCGCCCAGGATCTTCAGCAAAGTGCTCTTGCCGCAGCCGGACGGGCCCAGCAGTGAAACGAAACTGTGCGGCTGGATCTCCAGGTCCAGTCCCTCGAGCACGGTCACGGCGGACGCGCCGCTGCCGTACCGTTTCTCGACGCCGGCCGCTCTGATTCCTTCGAACCCCATGAAGTGCACCTCCTTGTGCCTCATCCGCAGTTATTAGCATCTAATAGCTGCCTCTTAGGATGAGAGAATACAGAGGGGTTGTGGAGGCGTCAACGATTATTTTGCCTACCCCGGATTTCGCTCCCGGACGCCGGAAATGTGGCTCGCAAGACCTCCCCGGCCGGGGGAATTCGACGCCGTGGCGAACTCCTGACCAACGCACGGTGCGTGTCACCAGCCGGCCGGAAGTATGCGAACTGCGACGGGTCCGCCTTGAGTTGCAGACTGACAGAGTCCCGCAGTCCCAAAATTCCGGAAACGGCCCGTCCGATGCAGGCCCTGACGTCCGGTGCGCCCTTCTTCGTCCGGATCACATTCCGGTCCGTGCCCTACGCCCCTCCCGTTGGCGACGCGAGGCCCTGAGGTCGGAACCGCCGGCTGTCCCAGGGCCTGTCCTGTGAATCACCGCAGCCACAGGATTGCGGCGGCGATGAGCCGTTCGGTCCGGTAGCAGGCAGCGCTGGGCGTACTGGGTGGCCAGGTCCCGGAACTGCCTGAGCCGGTTGAAGCAGCGTTCGACGACGCTGCGGTGTTCGTACGCCTCGCATCGAAGCCCGGCCGCCGGCGCCGCCTTGACGGTGCCGGGTGTGAAGACCAGGCTCATGGACAGGCCGCGCCCGTCCACGGCCCAGCGGATCCTGCTGCCCAGTCCGCCGCGGGACCGCCCAATCCCTTCGCCGTCCCCTGCGAGGGCCCCGACGGGCTGAAGCCCCTTATTTCGGGCCCCGGCCGCGTGCTGGCGGGCCCGGATCACGGAGTCGGTCGAGGGGATCCATTCTTTCCCGACAGCGTCGTCCTTGGCGGCGGCCTCGGCCATGATCTTCTCCCAGATCCCGTCCGCGGTCCATTTACGCAGCCGCTCCTGGGCCGTCTTCCAGGCCCGCACCCCTCGGGCAGGTCCCGCCAGAGCGCGTTGGCATGCAGCTTGAACAGGATGGAGTTGATCACCTACCGGTGGTCCCGCCACTGCCCGCCACGCCCGGATGCCGGAAAAAAGAGGCCTGATCCCCGCCCATGGCCCTGTCCTCGGTTCGCCTCTGCCGATCGTCCGACAGCTCTGACACGGCCTGCCGGGCGATTCACAGGAGCCGGCGTTCTCTTTCTTTCCCTTCTCTTTTCATGAAGCTGGGGGAAGTCATTATGGGGTGCCTGATGCTGCGGATAGGCTAGGTGTGCAATGAGTCCGGGGAAACTAAGCTCTTCTTATTTTGGCATGATGAGGAGACCGAGGCCGGGTGGACGAGCGTCTCGATGAGGGAAGCCTTCGGCGTGTCGTCCGACTGACGTTGGCCGGATGGGCGGTTGGGCTCATCGTGACCGGCCTCGTGGTGTGGAGCCCCCACGTGCTGTTCGGATACCGAAGTCCGTCTCTGCACCTGGTAGTGGACTCGGTGGATGCCTGCGTGGCCTTGCTGGTCGCGTATTTGCTGGCCGGCCGGTTCGTGCGTCGCCGGAGGCTGCAGGACCTGCTGCTCGCCCAAAGCCTCGTGCTCCTGGCGGTAGCCGGGACCGGCCTGTCCTGGGTGACCGAGTCGTTGAGCGAAGATAGCGACGGTATCCTCGCTGTCTGGCTGCCCCTGACGCTCAGGCTTATCGGTGCGGTCCTTATCGCGGCCGCCGCGCTGGTGAGCCCGGCTCGAGAGCCGCCATTCAGGTCGGGGTTGTGGGTGGTGGCCGTGCCCATGGGGATCGTCGCCATGGTGTCCTCGGCTCTGTGGGTGGGCCGGTTCCAACTGCCTGTGGCTTTCGACCGGTCCGTGAACCTAGAAACGCTACCTGCGCTGCTTGCCGTCCATCCACTGTTCCTGACCGCCCAAAGCGCCGCGACGGTGTGCTTTTTCGTGGCGTCGATCGCCTTCACCATGCGCGCCGCTGATCGCGCCGACCCACTGCTGCGCTGGCTCGGCCCGGCTTGCGCCCTGGCCGCCTTCGCCCGCGTCAACTACGCTCTGTTCCCCTCGCTGTACTCGGACTGGTTCTATACCGGTGATTTGCTGCGGACCGGCTTCTACGTGCTGCTGCTCTTCGGCGCCAGCCGTGAGATCAAGCAGTACTGGGCCGTCTACTCCCGGGTGGCTGTGCTTGAGGACCGGCGACGGCTCGCCCGCGAGCTGCACGACGGGGCCATCCAGGAGCTTGCGCTGCTGCGGATGGAAGGATCCTCTCTTCCGCCTGACCTCCCGGCCAGAAGCCGCATCCTCGCCGCCTGCGACCGGGCGCTGGACGAGGCTCGTGCTGCGGTGCATGCCCTCGGTCGCGGCGGGGATGAGCCCCTGGGTGTCGTCCTGCACCGAACGGCGCGGGAGCTGTCCCAGAGGTACCAAGTCCGTCTGGAGGTCGAGGTCGACGACTCCATCGACGTCAGCATGGAGCAGCAACATGCGTTGCTGCGCATCACTCGCGAAGCAGTGGCCAACGCAGTGCACCACGGCCACGCCGGGCATCTGTCCGTCCGCCTGAGCAGGGACGGTGGCCACCGGCGCCTGGTAATACAGGACGACGGCACGGGCTTCGACGTCGCCAGTGCCACGGGCGCCGACGCAGGCTATGGTTTGATCAGCATGCGGGACCGGGCCCGGACCTTGCCCGGGTCCCTTGAGGTGACATCGCGGCAGGGGGAAGGAAGCATGGTGATGGTGACGTGGTAGATCAGCACCGGCTTCGAGTCGTGATGGCCGACGATCACGCCTGGATCCGCGGAAAGGTTCGCCAGGCGCTGGAAGCGGACGGCTGGGAGGTGCGCGGAGAGGGCGCCACTGCCCAGGAAGCGATCCAGCTCGCCATGGAGCACCGTCCCGACGTGGTATTACTCGACATCAGCATGCCCGGCAACGGGATCTACGCCGCTCAGGAGATCAGCCGAACGTTGCCCGAGGCCGCCGTAGTGATGCTCACCCAGTCCGCTGATGACGAGGATCTCTTCGACTCTCTGCGGGCGGGAGCTTCCGGATACCTGCTCAAGAGCACGGACCCGGCAGTCCTGGCCGACGTCCTGCGGGGGGTACTCTCCGGCGAGGCGGCAATGACCCCCGCGCTCGTCACACGTATCCTGCAGGAGTTTAGAGCGCCCAGCCGAAGGGTCTTGCGTCGGAAATCGGCGGCTGCCGCCAAATTGACCCCCCGGGAGTGGGAGGTCATGGAACTCCTCACCCAAGGCCTGTCCACCGAGGATGTCGCTAACAAGCTGTTCGTCTCCCCGACCACGATCCGCGTCCACGTCTCGACGGTCCTGCGCAAACTTCGGGTCAGGGACCGGGAGAGCGCCTTCCGTGTGCTGAAGGAATAGCAAGGGGTCCGGCGGCCGTAGGCCGCCGGACCCCTTGCCCGCCCGGCGTTCACCTACATATCAGAACTGCGCCAAAATGACAGTGACGGTGCCGTAGGTCGCGGTCAACTCCGAAGTCTGGGACACCACTACGGGGTCACCGGCCGGAGTCGTGAGAGTCCAGTTGGTGGGGCAAGAGTTGAGCTGATTCCCTTCGGTGGTCGACGTCTGTGTCGGGTCACCTGCATATCCCGAGAGATTGAATCCGGTCACCTGCCGCGTTTTGTTGTCTCGAGTAACGGCCGATACAACGCCGGATGTGCTGGTCGTTGTGGTTCGCTCACGTTCCTGAGTGTTCTCGTTTCTGGGGTTGGTGCACACCCAGGACACTTCCGTGACGGTTTCAGATGCCGCGGCGAATTTAACGTCAGTTGCCCGAGACTGCAATTGACTGTTATTCCAGCCGAAGGCCAGTTGCACATCGCCCTTGCCGACGAAACCTTCACCGGTGGCCTGATTGAACGTGACCGCCGCGGTAGCCGGTGCCGCTAGCGCCAGCGTTGCCGCGAAAGCGGTCGCCGCGACGCCGGTCAGAATTCCTTTATTCATGATTTTCCCCAATATCCATGCCCTGATGAGGGCGTCCTGCTGTGAAAGGGCAGGGATGAATGCATCCGCTGCCAAATTGTCGTTTCAGCTGCGGATCCCGCAACCGTTTGGACCGATCAGCAACGATGGATGTCCTACTGATCTGTCGAGCAGTGTTCCGGGCCTTATCCCCCCTATGCGGTAAACCCCCGGCGGTGCGTAACGCCCGGCCTGCCTGTATTTAGGCTAGGTCTAAAAAAGGACTGCGAGACCCCCTTCAGGCGTTCAAAAGCCTAAACAGGCCCCTCGCACCCTGGCCCATGCCCTGCAGCGACCTGGAAACCGGCCACCGGGCACCTGTTCAACCTCGCCCGGGCTCTGGCGACCCCGTACCGGATTCATTACGCCGGTCCTGCCCGGCGCGACCTCAAAGGGGCCGGCTTATCCGGCGAGCGGCATGAGTCCATCCATCCACTCCGCCACCCCGGCCCAATGCGCGGCCTTCGGGTCGATCGCTTCCAGATGCCCCAGTCCGGGGACCACCCGGAATTCGACGTTGTCACCTGCTGCTTTGGCAGCAGCAGTGAAGTCCTGCGAATGCTCCACCGGCACCCGGTCATCGATATCGCCGTGGACAACCAGCAGGGGACATCCCACGGGCACCCGGCGGATCGGGGACGCCCGGGCAAATGCGCGGGCGGCGTCCGTTGACGCCGATCCCATAAACTGCCTGGCCGCGCCCTCCCCCAGGCCCTCACGGTCGGCCCGCGCGACGTCGGTGACGGGGGCAAGGGCCACGACGGCATCCAGATCTTCGGCGGCCAGCAGGGCAAGCTGTCCTCCGACCGAGTGGCCGATGCCGACGACGGGCAATCCGGCCCGGTCCCGCGGCGTGGCGGATCTGACGGCTTGGAGGGCCGCCTGCACGTCGTCCAGGGTGGCTGGCCAGCCCCCGCCGTTGCCAACCCTGCGGTATTCAATGTTGGCGACCGCCCATCCCCGGGCCGTCAGGTCTTTGGCCAGCGGGTGCATCAGCGTGGCATCGAACCGGGCGCGCCAGTAGCCGCCATGGATCAGCACGGCAGTTCCGCGCGGCCTGCCGGTGTTCGGGGGAATCAGGAACTCCACGGTCTGCTGGTCCGAGGAACCGTATTGGAGGACCGCAACGCCCTCACTCTGTGCGCGCACGGAGCAGGTCATGATCAATCCACCTTCCGGGATGCAGGGTACCGGTAATTTCCCGCAGAGTCCCCGCGGGCCGGGGCACCCAATGGGCAACCCGGGCCTGCGGGCCCCTGGGGTTCAGGACGCGGTCTTGTTACGCGCCGGTGACGGTGCCCGGGGGCAGGAAGTCGACGTCGTGCAGGGCCGAGCGGCGCACCACTTCCTCCGGGTCCTGGAGGTTGT
>NZ_JBHTML010000081.1:0-16837 GCF_042679445.1 Arthrobacter sp. GCM10027362 | reverse complement strand
TGGCTGCCGCGCACCGGCCGGCCCCGCGGCAGCTGTACGCCACGCACGGGGACTACCAGCCGCGCAACTGGCTGGTCGACGGCGGCCGGCTGGCGGTGATCGACTACGGCCGGGCCGGGTACCGGCCGTGGGTGACCGACCTGGTGCGCCTGGAGCACGGCGTTTTCGCACCCGACGGCGGCCCGCTGCGGGCGGCGTTCTACGCCGGCTACGGCCGGGACCCGGAGGAGGAACCGGAGGCGTGGCTGCTGGACAACCTGCTGCAGTCCCTGGGCACGGTGGTCTGGGCGTACGAGGTCGGCGACGCCGCCTTTGAGGACGAGGGCCGGCGCATGGTCGAACGGGTCCTGCAACGCTGGGACTGACGCGGCACCAAATTGGTTGCATCAGTCAACAACCCTGCTTATAGTTGACCAGCCACAACCAATTCCCCTGCCAGGAGCACCTGCATGTCCGCTTCGCCGCCCGCCGCCCATCCCGCCCCCGGCCGCATGTCTCACCGTGAGGTGCTGCAGTCCCTGACCGGCCTGCTGATGGGCATGTTCGTGGCCATCCTCGCCGGCACCGTGGTCAGCACCTCGCTGCCGGTCATCGTCGCGGACCTGCACGGCGACCAGACCTCCTACACCTGGGTGATCACCGCCACCCTGCTGGCCACCACCATCTCCACGCCCATCTGGGGCAAGCTGGCGGACCTGCTCAACCGCAAGCTGCTGCTGCAGCTGGCCCTGGCCGTGTTCGTGCTCTCCTCGGCGGTGGCCGGCTTCTCCCAGGACACCACCATGCTGATCACCATGCGCGTGTTCCAGGGCCTGGGCGGCGGCGGCATGGCCGCACTGAGCCAGATTGTCATGGCCGACATCATCAGTCCCCGCGAGCGCGGCAGGTACATGGGCCTGTTCGGCGCGGTGATGGCCCTGGGCACGGTCGGCGGGCCGCTGGCCGGCGGGTTCATTACCGACGCGATCGACTGGCGCTGGAACTTCTTCATCGCGCTGCCCTTCGCCGTCGCCGCCGTCATCCTGATCCAGCGCACCCTGCACCTGCCCAGGTTCGAGCCCCGCAAGGTCCGGATCGACTACGCCGGCATCGTGCTGCTCTCGGCCGGGGTGTCCCTGCTGCTGATCTGGGTCTCCCTCGGCGGCAACACCTTCGCCTGGGCCAGCGCCGCCACGGCCTGGATGGTCGGCGGCGCCGTGGCCGCGCTGGCGGCCTTCGTCGTCGTCGAACTTAAGGTCCCGGAGCCGCTGATCAGCCTCAAGCTCTTCCGCAATGCCACCTTTACGCTCAGCGTCATCGCCTCCATCTCCGTGGGCGTGTCCATGTTCGGCACCGCGGTGTTCCTGGCCCAGTACATGCAGCTGGCCCGCGGCGCGAACGCCACCCAGTCGGGGCTGATGACCATTCCGATGATGGCCGGGCTGCTGGTCATCTCCACGATCGCCGGGGCGCTGATCAGCAAGCACGGCAAATGGAAGGGCTTCGTCGTGACCGGGTCCGTGCTGCAGGCGGTGGGCCTGTTCCTGCTCGGCACCATCCACTACGACACGAACTTCGTGCTCGTGTCGCTCTACATGTTCCTGCTCGGCGCCGGCGTGGGCCTGGTGATGCAGAACCTGGTGCTGGTGGTGCAGAACGCGGTACCGCAGCGCGAACTCGGGGTGGCCAGTTCCGCGGTGACCTTCTTCCGCAGCCTCGGCGGCACCGCGGGCATGGCGGCACTGGGGGCCCTGCTCGCGGCCCGGGTCCCGGAGCTGTTCGCCGAACGGTCCGGACAGCTCCAGGCCGCGCTCGCCTCCCTCGGGACCGAGGGCGCCCGGATCGCGCAGCAGTTCGCCGGCGGCACCCTGCCCGTGGTCCATGAGCTGCCGGAGCCGGTGCGCGGGATTATCGAGGGCATCTACGGCGACGCCGTGGCGCAGGTCTTCACCGTTGCCGCCCCGCTGGCCCTGGCCACCTTCCTGGCCGCGGTGTTCCTGCCGAACCTGCCGCTGAGCACCAAGACCCGGCACGAGCGCGTCACGGAGGAAAAGTCCGCCGTCGGGGCGACCGCGGCGCTGGCCAGCACGCCCGCGGTGGAGCCCGAGGCCGCCGTGGAGCAGGGGACCGGGCTGGAAGACGCGCTGCTGGTCCGGCCGCAGCCCATGGAAGAGAAGCCGGAAGGCCGCAGGTCCGGCGGGGGCGGCGAGGATGGCTGACAGCACGGGGCCGGAGAAGGCCGCGCTGATTTCCGACGTCGAACATGAGTTCTCCCGGCTGGTCACCGGCGCCCGGGCCTGGATCCGCGGCCAGGCCGCGGCGATCGACCCGGGGCTGCTGCCCTTCGATTTCAAGATCCTGGCAGTGCTGGACCGCCGCGGGCCGCTGCAGCAGGGGCGGCTGGCCGACCTGCTGGCGGCGGACAAGTCCATGGTCAGCCGCTCGGTCCGGCGCCTGGCCGGTCTCGGTCTGGCGGAGCGGCTGCCGGACCCGGAGGACGGGCGGGCCTTCCTGCTCCGGCTCACGGAGGAGGGCACGCGGCGCTTCCGGGAGGCCGGCCGGACCGAGCGTGAGCTGCTCACCTCCCGGCTCATGGGCTGGGAGCCGGACGAGCTGCGCCGGCTGGCGGACCTGCTGGGGAAGCTGAACTCAGGGGCGTAAGGGGCTGCCGGTTAGCGCCCAACCGCCTCCCGCTGCTCTCTTCGTTCGCAGCGGGGCCCTCGGCGGTTAGGCTGGGGATTCGTCGTCCGGCCAGAGGACCTGGATGTCGACGTCGTCCCCGAAGGCCTCGGCCACGCAGCGGATGACCGCCGGCGGCACGCGGAAGTGCGTGCCCACCTCGATCAGCCCGAGCCCGGCCCACTCCTGGAGCTGATGGTACGCCCGGCGGGTGACCTCGTCGATCAGAGCCTTCTCCTCTTTCGGGGCGCGTTCCGCCGCGGACTGGAAGCTGTCCGCCAGCGGCGGCTCGGGCGAGGCTGCCGCGATGAAGGTAGTGAGCACCAGGCCCGCGCACAGCGCCTCCCGGGGATCCTCCCCGCCGGCCTGGAGCACTCCGCGGTGCAGGAATTCGCCGACGAAGAAGCGCAGCACCGTCAGTTCTTCCGGCGTGCCACTGGCCAGGTCCTCGGCGGTATCCGCGTGCGGGGCCACCTGTTCGGGACCGACGTCGATTATTTCCGTCGCTTGGAGCGTGTCCCAGATGAGGTCCAGAAGCCGATCCTGTTCCATGGACTGCCCCGGGACCGCTTCCCCGATGCGGGCGGCGGCTGCCTCGCGGTCCTCCGGCCGGCCGTCCTCGGTGACCGGCCTGCCGCTGCCGATCCAGGCCAGCAGCGCGCGGGCGGCGCGGACCAGCGGCAAAGTTGCCAGGGCCGCGGTTTCTTCGGCCTCGTCCAGCGCCGGCACCTCGATCACCGAAGGGGACAGCGCGGACAGATCCGGCTCGCTCACGAGCGCATGGACGTCTTCGTAGTCCTCGACGGAACCTGTCCAGCGATCCGTTTCCTTCAGGAAGTCAACATAGAGATGGAGCATCTCCAGGACCAGCCCGGCAGCTTCCTCCTCCCCGGCGGCCACCAGGTCCTCCAGCAACATCGTCATCGGCTCCGGGTCAAAGGCGGTGGCCTCCACCGCGCCGGTGGCCTCGAAATACGCCGCGGTGAAGGATTTGACCACTTCGAGGCAAGCTATGGCGTCCTCGGCCGGTCCGATGTCTTCCTCGAACCAGCGGACAAAGTCCCGGGTGAGCACATCGACTGCCTTGGCTGCCCGGAATCCGCTCAGCGATGACGATGCTGCTCGCGGGACCGCGGCGGGATTGCCACTACCCCGGGCGTGGCCGTGGGTCCGCTTGCCCGGATGCCCCTTGCTCTTCTTCGCCATCTGCGGTCCTCTCCCGGGGACACGTTTCCTCGCGGGCAACGATACCGGAACATGGAAGGCCGGGGGCCAGCGGTTCAGCCAGCATGCCGGCAGGCCGGCCGCCTCCCCCGGCATGCCAAGGCCCGGCAGGTTCCGGGCCGCCACCCTGACATCCTCGGGCCGGATGACACCGTCCACGAACCCGACCGTGAACTCCAGGCCCTGCGGATCCTGCAGCACCCCGGCCAGCTGCTCCGCCGAGGAATCCACCGGAACCCGGGAGGCTTCGGCCAGCCAGCCGCGGACGAGGGCAATGGTATCTTCGGCGAGGGAGACGGCCGGTTCGTGGGTCCGAACGGCTGCTTCCTTCAGTGCGTCTGTCATGGGGAGAATCTGGTCCTTCTCGGAAGAGGCGATGTCGTGCGGGTTGCTCCGCCTCCATCAGTACGGAACCGTAATAAAGTTAGATAAAGCGATCTTTTCTAAATAATATCGGTTAGGTTTTCCGAAGTATTGAGGAGGGCGGCATGCTGGATGTGCGCCGGCTGCGGCTGCTGCGTGAATTGAAGATCCGAGGCACCCTGGCGGAGGTCGCTTCCGCCCTGAATTTCAGTCCCTCCTCGGTGTCCCAGCAGCTGGCCCTGCTGGAGAAGGAAGCCGGGGTCGAACTGCTGCGCAAAACCGGCCGCAAGGTGCAGCTGACGCCCCAAGCCGAGATTCTGGTCGAGCACACGGCCGCGGTGCTGGACCGGCTGGAGCAGGCCGAGTCGGACCTGGCTGCCTCCCTGGTCACCGTCACCGGCACCGTGCGGCTGGCCGTGTTCCAGTCCGCGGCGCTGGCACTCATGCCGGAAGCGCTCAGCACCATGAGTACCGAATATCCGGAAGTGCGCATCGAAATGATCCAGCGGGAGCCGGAGACCGCGCTCCACGAAACCTGGGCCCGCGACTTCGACCTGGTGGTGGCCGAGCAGTATCCCGGGCATGCCGCCCCGCATTACCCGGAGCTGGACCGCAAGAAGCTCACCACGGACGCCATCCGGCTGGCCGTCCCTCCGAAGGTCCTGGACCGTTACGGCATCACCTCGGTGGACGACGCCGTCGGCGCACCATGGGTGATGGAACCGCGCGGGGCGGCGTCGAGGCACTGGGCCGAACAGGCCTGCCGGCAGGCAGGCTTCGAGCCCGACGTCCGCTACGAGACGGCGGACCTGCAGGCCCAGATCAGGCTGATCGAATCCGGCAATGCCGTCGCCTTCATGCCGGACCTCGTCTGGACCGGCCGCGAGACCGCCTGCCAGTTGCTGGAACTGCCCGGCAAGCCCCGCCGCACCGTTTTTACCTCGGTTCGGCGTGCCAGCGCCCACCGGCCGGCGATCCTGACCTTCCGCCAGGTCCTGGAGCAGACGGCGCGCAGAATCGAGGACGGGAAACCCGCTTAGCCGGACGCACGGCAGAAGCTGCGCTGCTCCTGCGGCTGGCTTGCGCTTGGCCTACTGCCTAGGATGAAAACCGCGTTACCTCTAACTACCCCCACGGAAGAGGTGTTCTCCTGATGAGAGTCATCAGTTACAACCTCCGCAAGCACAGCGCGAGCGGCGAACTGATCGATCTGGCCCAGGATTTCGATATCGATGTGATGTGCCTCCAGGAATGCGATACACGGGACCTGCCCCACACGGTGGGCCCCCTGCACATGGCCGACTCCACCAAGGGAAACAGGCTGGGTCTGGCCATCTACTACCGCCAGGACCGCTTTACGGTCCTGGCGACGAACGCCTTCGCCTTGAAGAAGTCAATGCATGACCGTGTGCTTGCCCCGGCCCACGAGCGGCTGCTCGGAGCACGGCTGGTCGACAACGAGACGCAGCACGAACTCGTGGTCGGTTCCTTCCATGCGGCCCCGCTGTCTGCCTCGAACTCCCTGCGACGGCATCAGATCCGGGCCGCCCATGAGGAATTAATCAACATGGGCGGAGGATCCATCCACCTCATGGTCGGCGATTTCAACTACCCGTTCTTCACCCGGAACCTGGCCGCCCGGGTGAGGAAAGCCGGCTACGACCTTACGCTCAGCAACCGCAGAACCTACACGCGCTACGCCGTCTTCAAGGGGCACTTCGACTTTGCTACCTCCCTGGGGCTGAACATCGAGAGTGTGAAGACGCTGCCGCGCGGCCTATCCGACCACCTGCCCATCCTGGTTTCGGCCGAGTATTCGGTGAAGCCTGGTCAGGTGGGTTCCTGACCTCGGGCCGCTTGGCCTCCCGGTCATTGGGCGGAAGGCCTGCCGGTCAGCTCCTCCTCGACCGCACCCGCAAAAGCCGCCATCGAGTGACCTGGCGAGAATGTCTGGATAAGGGTCTGTCGGGTGTTGCGCCTCGGCTGCGCTTTCCTGCTCTGCATAGGCAGCCGGCAGTTGCTCCCCGCCCAGCCGGCTTCCCTGGGCCTGCACCGCGGTCCGGCCCGGCAAAGGCACGGCGGCACCCGGGTTCCTGTGTCGGAACCCGGGTGCCGCCGCCGAGCCGTTAGGCAGCCGCCGTCGGGGCGGTTCCTTCATCGGCCAGCGCGGCCATACCCTCGAGCATGGCCGCGGTCAGCGAATCCTGCAGGTCCTTGAACTTCGCCTCCCCCGCCACATTGTTCAGCTCTTCCCGGTCCATCACATGGTCGTAGAGCTCAGTGATGTCCGTGCCGAAGTACCGGGTCAGGCGGCCTTCCCTGGTCAGCACCGAGCGGGTCCGCACCGGCCCGGGCAGGCCGGGCAGGCCGAAGGGCTGGTCCTCCTCGATGATGAGGGCATCCCGGACCGCAACTGCTTCCCGGTCCAGCAGCGGTACCAGGGAGGTGCCCTGGATGCCGCGGTAGGGCCGGGTGCCGGTCAGTTCCAGCAGGGTCGGGGCCAGGTCTGCGGTGGAGACCAGCGCATCCGTGGTGCCGGCCTGCCTGCCCGGGACCTTGATGGCCAGCGGCACGTGGGTCACGGCGCGGTAGTGGCTGAAGTGCTTAAGCATCAGCCCGTGGTCACCGAACAGGTCCCCGTGGTCGCTGGTGAAGACCACGATGGTGTCCTCGGCCAGGCCGGTCTCTTCCAAAGCCGCCAGGACGCGGCCGATCTGCTCGTCCATCAGGGTGATCAGCCCGTACTGCGCGGCCGCCGCCTGGCGGTACTGTGCCTCGTCCGCGGCGAAGGTCATGGTCGGGTCCGCGTTGGGCTCTCCGCGGTGATCGAACATGTGCCGGATGTGCGGCGGGGACTTGGCGTGGTCCTGGTAGAAGCCCACAGGCAGGTCGATCTCGTCCGGCGAGTACAGGTCGGCGTATCCTTCCGGCGGGGAGAACGGGTGGTGCGGGTCCGGGAAGGAGACGAACATAAAGAACGGGTCTTCGCCGCCGGCGAACCCGGCCAGGTGTTCGGCGGCGCGTTCGCCTACGTAGGCGCTCGGGTGCAGCTTGGCCGGGATGGCGGTTTCGTAGACCTGGTCCCAGCTGTCCAGCTTCCGCGGCGCGTTTTCGGCCCCGCCCACGGCCAGCGGATCCATACCCCGTTCGCGCGCCCAGTGCACATAGTGTCCGCCGGGCCGGTCCCCGTGGCCGATCACCAGGTCCACGTGCCGGTAGCCGTAATAGTCCTGCGGCAGCGGGATAAACCGTTCGTCGTGGGCCTGCCGGTCCTCCCACTTGTCCCAGCCGGCCGGACGCGGCCGGGCGCGGGCGTCGGCAGCGGCGGGGTCGGCCAGCAGCGGGTCGGTGGCCAGGATTTCGGCCAGCTGGCCCGGTTCAAAGCCCCAGCCCATGTTCTGGTGGTGCAGCTTGCCCACCGCGGTGGTCAGGTAGCCGCCGCAGGACAAGGACCGGACCAGGTTGCTGGCCTCCGGGTCCAGGGTGATGCCGTTGCACCGGGTACCGTGCGCCGAGGGCCACCGGCCGGTGATCAGGCTGGCCCGGTTGGGCATGCACGTGGGGTTGGTGACGGTAGCCTCGGTAAAGACCATGCTTTCGGTGGCGAGCTTGTCCAGGTTGGGGGTGCGGACCACCGTGTTGCCGGCGAAGCCGAGGTGGTCGGCCCGCAGCTGATCCGCGATGAAGACCAGGACATTGGGCCTTTTTGCCCCGGCCCTCATGCCGGCTTCCGGATCATGGAGAGCACCCGGGTGCGCTGCTCGGCGAATTCGGGCAGGGAGCGGGTGGAGATCTGGTCCCTGGGGGCGGGCAGGTCGATGTCGATGACGTCAAGCACCCGGGCGGGCCTGGACCCGAGCACCACCACGCGGTCCGAGAGGTACACGGCCTCGTCGATGTCGTGGGTGACCACCAGGATGGTCATGCCGAAGTCCTCGCGGATCTTCAGGCACAGGTCCTCCAGCTCGAAGCGGGTCTGCGCGTCCACGGAGGCGAAGGGCTCGTCCATGATCAGGATTTCGGGGCGGTAGGCCAGGGCGCGGGCGATCGCCACGCGCTGCTGCATGCCGCCGGAGAGCTGCCAGGGGTACTGGTTCGCCGCATGGGCCAGGCCCACCGCTTCCAGCGCGGTGTCGATGCGCTGGTCCGTTTCCTGCGCCGGCAGGTGCAGGTGCCGCAGCGGCAGGCGCACGTTCCTGCGCACGGTCAGCCAGGGCATCAGCGAGCGGCTGTAGTCCTGGAAGACCAGCGCCATTTCCGGCGGCGGGCCGTCGATGGTCCGTCCGTCGATGGCAGCGGTGCCGGAGGTGGCCGGCTGCAGGCCGGCCAGGCACTTAAGCAGCGTGGTCTTGCCCACGCCGGACGGACCGACGATGCAGACCACCTCGCCGGTGTTGACGGTGAAGGTCAGATCCTCGATCACGCACCTGGCGTTCGGGCCGCTGCCGTAGGTTTTGGACAGTGCGGTGACTTCCAGCCGCGGCGCTGCCGCTGTGGTATTGAGGGTTACAGGATTTTCCTGCAGTTCCATGCCGTCCTCCGTGCCGGGTCGGGTGTGCGGGGCGAGGGTATTGTTCATGCGCGTGCCATTCGTCGGGAGCCTACGTACCAGGCCAGAACCTTGTTCTTGATGACTTCGAAGACCAGGTTGGCGCCGAAGCCGATGACGCCCAGCAACAGGATCCCGGCCCACATGTCCGAGGTCATGAAGCTCTGCTGGGCCAGCAGGGTCATGGCGCCGATGCCCTGGGAGGAGCCGAGCATCTCGGACGCGATCATCACAATGAACGCGACCTGCAGGCTGACCTGCATGCCGGAGGCGATCTGCGGTCCGGCCGCGGGCAGGTAGACCTGCGCCAGCTTCTCGCCGCGGGTCAGCCGGTAGACGGAGCCGACGTCCTTGAGCGTGGAGTCCACGCTGCGGATGCCGTCGACGGTGGCGATCAGGGTGGGGAACACGGCCGCGAGCGTAATGCTGACCAGGCGCATTTCGATGCCGAAGCCGATCAGCGAAATGAAGATCGGCACCAGCGCCACCGGCGGGATGCCGCGCAGGAAGTGGATCAGCGGGTCCAGCGCCCAGCGGACCACCGGGACCAGCGCGGTGACAAAGCCCAGGCCGACGCCGATGACGGTGGCCAGCACGTAACCGATCACCAGGTTGCCCAGGCTGAGCATCACGTCCGAGCCGAAGTGGTCGAACAGCCACAGCGCCCGGAAACGCTCCAGGATTGCGCCCAGCGGCGGGAAGAAAGTGTTGGTCGAGTTCAGCGAGGCCGCCCACCAGGCGGCCACGACCAGCAGGGGCGTGCCGACGCCGAGGGTCCAGTTAATCAGTTTGCGGTTCATGGGGTAAGCACCTCACGGTAGGACGCATGCCAGTGGAGCAGACGGCGCTCGGCCATCAGGCTGGCGCCCTGGAAGGCCAGGCCGAGCACGCCGAGGACGACGACGTAGGCGTACAGCACCGGGTAGTTGCCGCCGGCCTGGGCCTGGTAGATGCTCAGGCCCAGGCCGGGGCCGCCGCCGAGCAGGCCGGCCACCACGGTGATGATCAGGGCGGCCGGGGCGGCTACCCGCATGGCGGTGCCGATGAACGGCAGGGCCGAAGGCAGGGTGACCCGGGCCAGGATTTCGGTCCGGCCCAGCCCGTAGGAGCGGGCCGTGTCGAGGGTGACCGGATCGGCGTCGTGCACGCCGGCCACGGTCTGCATGATGATCGGCAGCACGCAGCCGAAGAACACCAGGAACCAGGACATCTGTGTGGTCGGGCCGAAGACCAGCACCACCAGCGGCAGGATGACAATTGGCGGGATCGGCTTGAGGAATTCCAGCACCGCCAAGGTGGCGTACCGGACCGGTTCGAAGCTGCCGATCAGCACGCCCGCGACGATGCCGGCGACCGCCGCCGCGGCCAGGCCGGCCAGGGAAATGACCAGGGTTTCGGCCAGCGAGGCCCAGAAGGCCCCGTTGGCCAGCAGCCCGGCCAGTTCGACGGACGTCGCGGCCACGGTCGGCAGCGGGCCGCCGGCCATGGGCCCGGTGGCAATAAACTGCCACAGGGCCAGGGCCGCCAGCATGCCGCCGGCGCCCGCCAACAGCTGTCTGAGTTTTCTGTTCATTGCTTTTGCTCCAAAGGGATCGGGCGCGGGGCTACTTCCCGCTGAAGATCAGGTCCTGATCCAGCGGCACTTCCTTGGCCAGGAAGCCCAGGTCCGCCAACTGCTGGTTGACCCGCTGGATTTCCTCCAGCTTCACCTCGGTGGGCCAGTAGGTCTCGGCCCCCTTCCTGACGGTCTCCACCGGCACGCCGGTCAGCTTGGCGCCGACTTCCCGGGCTTCGTCCAGGTGCTTGTTGGCGTAGTCGTTGGCCTTGGTGATGACCCGGTTGAAGGCCGCCATTTGCTCCGGCTTCTCCTGGACCGTCCTGGCGCCGGCCACCCACAGGCCCACCGCGCCCTCCTGGAAGAACTCGACGCCGGGCGAGGCCAGGCGCTGGTGGCCCTTGGACTCGGCCTGGGACGTGAACGGGGCGATCAGCGTGGCGGCGTCGACGCGCCGGGAATCCAGGGACTGCAGGGCCGAGGCCGGGTCCAGCACCATCCATTTGACCTTTGCCGGGTCCCCGCCGGCATCCTTGACCGTCTTGGCGACGGTCACCTCCATCTGGGCCTTGCGGGCAGGCACGGAGACGGACTTGCCCTCCAGGTCCTTCGGACTGGTGATGTCGCTGCCCTTGGGGATGAACAGGCCGGTGTCGTCCACCTTGGCCAGGTCCTCCGGCTGCTGGTCCTTGGCCGGATAGCCGTCGGCGGCGGCGATGATCTTCAGCGGCACGTTCTGGCTCATCGCGTTCAGCATCGGGATCGACGGCGAGTAGGTAAGGTCCAGTTGCCCGCTCTGGGCGGCGGCGACGCCGGCGGGCGGATTGGCCACCACGCTGGTTTCGACGTTGAGGCCCTCTTCCTTGAACCAGCCCTTGTCGATGGCCATCTTGAGCGCGGCGTCGGAGCCGATGCCGACGGTGCCCACCTTCAGCGTGGCGGCATCCCCGGAGGCCTCCGCGCCGGCCGAGCCGGATCCGCAGCCGGCGAGCGCGAGGGAGGCCGCCACGGCCAGGGCGGCGGCGAGTTTCTTCATTCCCATGGTTTTTCCTTCGGTTCGTCGAGGTACAGGTGAAAAAGTTCAGGGCCGGCCGGCGGCCACCCAGCCGGGTTGGTGCACCACGGTGCCGGCCGCGACGGTCCAGGCGACATGGCGTTCGGCCAGCTCGTCGATGGCCCCGGCTGCCGGCCAGGGTCCGTCCAGCACGCACAGGTCCGCGGCCAGGCCCGGGGCCAGCCGGCCCTTGAAGTCCTCGGCGTGATCCTGCCAGGCCGGCAGGGCGGTCATGGCCAGCAGCGCCTGCTGCGTGCTGATCCGTTCCGGATCGTCCGGGTTCCCCGGTGCGTGCACGGTATCGCGGGTGACGGCCGCGGCGACGGTGCGGCGCCAGTCGGTGTCCGTCACCGGCGAGTCCGAGGCGATGTTCAGCTGCACTCCGGCACGCAGGGCCGAATTCAGCGGCTGGTGCCGGCCGAAGCGCTCCTTGCCAAGCAGGCGCATCATCAGGTCGCCGGCGGCGGCGCGGATGGACGGGTTGGTGCTGTAGCCGATACCGTGCTCGGCGAGCCGGTGCAGGGACTCATTGCTGCCGAACGCGCCGTGAATGATGTAGTGCCGGCCGGTGCGTCCGTCCGCCTGGGCCGCGACGATCGCATCGATGGCCGCCTCGGTGGCCGCATCCCCGGTGGCGTGGATGCCGGCCTGCAGGCCCGCGGCGTGAATGAGCCGGACGATTTCATTGAGCTCGGCGACCCGTTCGGCGTCCGTGGCGCCGGCGACCACCATGGACCCGTGGCTGCACTCGGTTCCGTAAGGCTCGGTCATCCATGCGGTGCCGCTGCGCGGGGTACCGTCGGCAAAGACCTTGACGCCGGCGATGCGCAGCAGGTGCGGATCGATCCCCCGGTCCGTGAAGAGGTGCTGCAGGCCGGAATCGAGCCCGGCCCGGACCGCTTCGGCGGAGACGCCCCCGGTGCCGGCAAAGAGCAGCAGCGCGTTGACGCGCATGGTCAGCCCGCCGTCGTGGGCCAGGGTGCCGAGCAGTTCCAGCGCGTCGGTGGTGCAGGCTCCGCCGAGCAGCGCCCTGCCCCCCGGGCCGAGGCCGGGTTCGGTGAGCGAGGTGATGCCCTGGGCGTGCAGCAGGCGCTGGAACTTCAGCACCGCTTCCCGCAGGTCTTCGCGCGGGACCGGGGGCAGGGCCGCGGTGATCAGTTCCATCGCCGCATCCACGAACAGCCCGCTGGGGTCGCCGGATGCGGTGCGGCCGACGACGCCGCCGGCGGGCACGGCGGGACGCTCCCCCAGGCCGGCGGCGGCCATGGCGGTCCGGTTGGCCAGCAGCTGGTGCCCGGTTTGGTCGAAGACGACCACAGGGGTGCCCGGACGCAGCCCGCGCAGCACCTCCGCCCCGCCGGGTCCGAGCACCACCTCGTCCCAGCCGTGGGCGCGGATCCAGCCGTCCCGGCCGGGAGCCGCCGCAGCGAGGATCCCTGCCACGTCCTCCCAGTTGGAGGCGGCCGCGGCACCGACGTCGAGGTAGCCGAACCTGGCCATGGCGGAGGCGATGAAATGCAGGTGGGCGTCGTTGATCCCCGGCAGCACGGCCCCGCCGTCGGCGTCGATGATCCGGGTGCCCGGGTCCACCAGGGCGAGGACCTCGTCCCCGCCCATGGCGAGGAGCCTGCCGCCGGCCGCGGCGACGTTCACGGTGCCGGGGGCGTCCGGCAGCGTGCCGTTGATGACGACCAGTTCGGCCGTGTTCCGCTGGCTCATGGACCGCCTTTCTGTGTGATGTGGATTACTTGCTCGCACTAGTATGTCGCATGACTTGGTCACTTGACCATCTTTTTTCGTAAAATTGGTGCGACAACTTTCCAAGCCCCCTCCCCCGCCCGGGGAAAGCACCGCGACTACGGGCCTTAGGATGGGCTGGAGAACCGGAGGTAAACGTCATGGCCCGAGTACCCACAGCGGAGCGCCGGCTGCAGTTCGTGCGCGCGGCGGCACGGGTCATTGCCCACGACGGGCTGGCCGCGGCCACCACGCGGCGGATCGCCGCCGAAGCGGAGGCGCCGTTGGCCTCGCTGCACTATTGCTTCCGCGGCAAGGACGAGCTGCTCCAGGAGGTCTACTACTACCTCAGCCGCGACTATGCCCAGGCCCTGCCGCCGGTGCCGGACCAGGGCGCCGGGCTCGGCGTCGTCGTCCGCGCGCACGCGCAGCGCGTCTGGGAACGCATGCTGGCCGAGCCGCACGAACAGGTGACCACCTTCGAGCTGCTGCTGCGCCGGTTCCGGGTCGCCGCAGACGAAGAGCCGCAGGCGCTGGCCATGAACCGGTCCATGTACGAGGGCTGGATCAAATCCACCTGTGAGCTCTTCGAAACCGCCGCCACGGCCGCCGGGGAGGAAGTTCCGGAGAACCTGGAGCTGGCGGCCCGGCTGTTCATTTCCGGGATCGACGGCATCAGCATGCAGCATCTGGCCGACCCGGACCCGGACCGCTCGGCCGCCCTGGTGCAGATGCTGGCCGACGCCGTCGCCGCCTCCTTCAGCTACGCCGGGCGGGCCCGCACAACCGGCCCGCGCTGAACGGGCCGCTCAGGCGGCCGCGGCGGTGCGGAAGCCGCAGTTGCTGCTGGCCGAATCCGGGGAGTTCGAGCTGCGGGCGGCCACCCGGTAGCGGTTGCAGTAGGAGTCGTGGCACAAAAAGGACCCGCCGCGCATGACCCGGCCGCGCCCGATGCTCGGCCCCTGCGGGTTCTCCGTCGGCGCGTTGCGGTAGTACTTGGGCAGGAACCAGTCGCTGCACCATTCCCAGACATTGCCGCTGACCTCGTACAGCCCGTAGCCGTTGGGCGGGAAGCTGCGCACCGGGGCGGTGGCCAGGAAGCCGTCCTCGACCGTGTTGGTGCGCGGGAATTCGCCCTGCCAGATGTTGCACCGGTGCTCCCCCGCCGGCCCGTACAGCCCGTCCCCCCAGGGGTAGCGCCGGCCCTCGAGCCCGCCGCGGGCGGCATATTCCCATTCCGCCTCGGTGGGCAGGCGCCGGCCGGCCCACCGGCAGTAGGCCCGGGCGTCGTCCCAGGAGACCTGGACCACCGGATGGTCCGGGATGTCCTCCCAGTGCGAGAGCGGGCCGGCCGGGTGGGCCCAGTCCGCGCCGCGGACGGTGAGCCACCAGGGCGTGCCGGCCGCCGGCCCGAAGACGTCTTCCGGGGCGGCCTTGACCTGCAGGTGGAAGACCGCGGAGGTGCCGCAGCGCTCGGACTCGGTGCGGTAGCCGGTGGCCGCCACGAAGGCGGCGAACTGGCGGTTGGTCACCGCGGCGGCATCCATCCGGAAGGCGGGCAGCACGACCTCGTGCACCGGCGCTTCCCCGTCGTCCGGATAGCCTTCACCGAAATGGTCACCCATGAGGAACCGTCCGCCCGGCAGCAGCACGTCATCATGGACGGCTTCGGGCACACCGGCGGCAGGCGGCACCTCCGGCTGCGTGCGGGCCAGTTGGGTTTCGGGACGGGACGGGATCCCACAACACGACATCCATCCTCTTTACTATCCGTGAAATACAGGCGTCAAGCCGGAGCCCGGCAGCCCGGTCCCGGTGGCGCCCGACCCGGCACTCGCCTATTTTGGATTTTCAGACGACAAGGAAGGGTCCCATGCTCCAGCTTCCCAGCGCCGAGCTCCACCTGCACATCGAAGGCACGCTCGAGCCCGGGCTGATCTTTGAGCTCGCCGGACGCAACGGCATCACCCTTCCCTACGCGGACCTGGCCGACCTGAAGAACCGGTACGAGTTCACCGACCTGCAGTCCTTCCTGGACCTTTACTACAGCAACATGGAGGTGCTGCGCACGGAAGCTGATTTTGCCGACATGACCCGCGCGTACCTGCGGCGCGCGGCAGCGGCAGGGGTGCGGCATGCGGAGATCATGATGGACCCGCAGGCGCATCTGGCCCGCGGCGTGGCGCTGGAAACCTGCGTCAACGGCGTCGCCTCGGCCCTGGCGGACAGCGCGGCGGAGTTCGGGATCAGCACGGAACTCATCGCCGCGTTCCTGCGGGACCGGCCGGCGGAGGAGGCCTTGGAAGTGCTGGAGGCACTGCTGGCCATGGACGCGCCGATCATCGGCATCGGGCTGGATTCGGCCGAGGTCGGCCACCCGCCGAGCGGGTTCGTGGAGGTGTACGAGCGGGCACGCGCGGCCGGGCTCAAATGCATTGCGCATGCCGGCGAGGAGGGGCCGCCGGAATACGTCCGGGAAGCGCTGGACCTGCTGCGGGTGGACCGGATCGACCACGGCATCCGCTGCATGGAGGACGACGCGCTGGTCGAGCGCCTGGTGGCCGAGCAGGTGCCCCTGACCGTCTGCCCGCTGTCCAACGTCCGGCTGCGCGCCGTCGATACGCTGGCGGACCACCCGCTGCCCGCGATGCTGGAGCGGGGACTGAACGTCTGCGTGAACTCGGACGATCCGGCCTATTTCGGCGGGTACGTGGATGACAACTTCGCCCAGCTCACCCAGGTTTTCAGCCTGTCCGCCGACCAGCTGGCCACGCTGGCGGCCAACTCGTTCCGTTCGGCCTTCCTCGACGGGCTGCGGCGCGATGCGCTGCTGGCCGAGGTGGCAGAGTGGCGGTCGGCGCAGGACTGAGAGGGGCCGACGGTCGGCAGGCCTGGAGCCCGGTCCAGTCTGCCTCCACGCCGCGCTCGAAGCTGTTCCCGTCCTGGAATCCCTCCGACCACGCGGACCTCAATCGGGTGCGGCGGCACGGCCGCAGTTTGACCGTCGAGTCGTCGGATCTGCCGTTTCGCAGCCGGAACGGCGCCCCTGCGGAGAACAGGGGCAGGGCCAGTTCATGGTCGGCGCCGGATCCTCGAGGAACCAGATCCGGCGTCGTCCCTGACGACGCCGGCGGAGGCACCTGCGGCACCTGATTCCGGTAATTGCTGCCCCATTTTGACGGGAGGCAGCATCTGCTGCCCCATTTTTGCGGTGCGGCAGCATCTACCGACCAATTTTTCAGGAGGGGAGGTAGCCGAGGGCCTTGTCGATGAGGTTCTCCAGCGGCGCGCCGGCGATGAAGCGGTCCAGGTTGGCCAGGAACTGGTCCGCGAGCGCGTCGCGCCAGCCGGCGACGTCCCCGCTCATGTGCGCGGAGACGTGCACGTTCTCCATGTCCCAGAACGGGTGCCCGGCCGGCAGCGGCTCCTGCTCGAACACGTCCAGCGAGGCGGCGGCAATCCGGCCGGAACGCAGCGCGTCCACCAGCGCCGGCTCGTCCACCAGCGCCCCGCGGCCCACATTAATAAGGTGCGCGGACGGTTTCATGGCCGCCAGCACGCGGGCGCCGACCAGGTGGCGGGTCTGCGCGGTCAGCGGCGCGGCCAGCACCAGATGGTCCGCCCAGCCGGCGTGTTGGACCAGCTTGGCGCTGGGCAGCACGGTGCCGAAGTCGCCGTCGTGCTCCCGGGCGGTGCG
>NZ_JBHTML010000080.1:0-17331 GCF_042679445.1 Arthrobacter sp. GCM10027362 | reverse complement strand
GGGCGGCCGGAAGAGTGCCCGCGGCGCAGCTCGCTGGGCCTGAGCCGGGACGGTGCCGCCGCCGGGCGCATGGTCGTCCCGTGGCAGAGCCTGCTGCCGGTGCCCGACAGCCTTCCGGATACGACGGCGGTGCTCGCCGAGTCCGCCGCCATCGCCTGGCGTGCGGCCAGTGTCGTCGGCCGCACCGGCCCCGGGGACAAGGTGGCGGTGTCCACCACCCGTGCCGTCGGGCTGCTCGCGGCCCTGATGGCCCAAAGCCGGGGCGCCGACGTCGTCATGATCGGCCGGGAAGAAGATCCGCGCTACCGGTGCCGCCGGCAGCTGGCCGAAAGCCTGGGCCTGCGCACCACAACGTCCCTGGAGCCGGACAGCATCGATACCTGGATCGAAGCCTCCGGGTCCGGCAGGCTGCTGGCCACCGCGGTGGACGCGCTGCGGCCCGGCGGCCGCCTGGTCCTGGTGGCGTTGTACGCCACCGGCGCGCAGCACCCGGTCAGCACCGTGCCCGGCAAGGAGCTCACCGTGCTGACCAGCTATGCCTCCACCCGACAGGACTCCGAGGCGGCGCTGGACTTCCTGACCACCATGCCCGGACTCGGGGACGAACTGGTGCGCCTCTATCCCATGGCCCACGCGGTCGAGGCGCTGCGCGATGCAGCCGAGGGGAGGACGGCGGAGGGCAGCGCGCTGTTCAAGGCGGTGCTGCAGCCCAACGGCTGAGGCCCGCGGCGGTCCCGCTACCGAGCGGCAGGCTGGCGCAGCTGCTGGGTGATCTTGTGCGCCTCCTCCAGCAGCAGCCTGCCCATGAACTGCTGCCGGTCCGGACGGAACCGCTGCTCGATCCCGGTCAGGGACAGCGCCCAGGCCGGCCTGTCGTTGCGGTCGAAGATGGCCGCCCCCATCCCCCAGCTGCCTTCCAGGATCAGGCCGGGGTTCACCGCATAGCCGTCCCGCCGGGTCCGGGCCAGGATCGCCCGGATGTTCTCCGGTGTGTGCCCGGACCCGAACTTGCCCTCCCGGGATCCGGTGTCCGCCAGCAGGCGGTCCACCTCGTCCTCGGGCAGGAAGGCCAGGATCGCCAACCCGGCCGACCCCACGCCCAGCGGAAGGCGCAGCCCCTCGTGCAGCACGAAGGAGCGCAGCGGGAAGCTGCCTTCCTCGCGGACCAGGCAGACCGTTTCATCGCCGCGGCGGATGGACAGGAACGCGCTTTCACCGGTTTCCTCCGCCAGCCGGCGCAGGCCAGGCCGGGCCAAATCCTCGATCGCGTAGCGGTTCGCGGCCACGGTCCCCATGACATAGAGTTCGGGGCCCAGGTGCCAGGAGCCGTCCTCGGCGCTGTGGTCGAGCAGGCCTTCCGCCGCCAGCGAGGCCAGCAGCCGGTGCACGGTGGGCCGCGTCAGCCCCGAGGCCCGGACAATCTCCGGCAGCGACACCCCGGCGTCCGCCGAGCGCGCCACAATGCGCAGCAGCTGCGCCACCCGGCCCACCACTTGGGTTCCTTGGACCTGCTGTCCCGCCATTAGACGTCCCCTCCGCCCGAATTATCCATAATGTGGACAGTGTATTCGAAGCTGTCCACGCTGTGAATGGCACCTTTGGCGGAACATTGACGCCCTTCCCGCACGATGGGTAGTCTGCGGTGACACTGACCAGTCCACAACATGGACAAAGCGGGCCACGCCGACGAGCCGGCCCAGGGACACTCAACGAGGAGCAGGAAATGTCAAAGCTTTCCACCGGCCCGGCGGCGGCACTGGCCGATGTGCTCGCGGACGGGATCACCATCGCCGTCGGGGGCTTCGGCCTGTCCGGCATCCCGGCGGATTTGATCGACGCCGTGCGGGACTCGGGGGTCAGGGACCTGACCATCGTCTCCAACAACATGGGCATCGACGGCAAGGGCCTGGGCGTGCTGATCGAATCCGGCCAGGTGAAGAAGGTGCTGGCCTCCTACGTGGGCGAGAACAGGCTCTTCGCCGAACAGTTCCTCTCCGGGAAGCTGGAGGTGGAGTTCAACCCGCAGGGCACCCTGGCCGAGCGGCTGCGCGCCGGCGGCGCCGGGATCCCGGCCTTCTACACCAGGACCGGGGTGGGCACCCAGGTGGCCGAGGGCAAGCCGCACGCCGAATTCGACGGCGAGCTGTACGTGCAGGAGCGCGGCATCGTCGCCGACCTGGCCCTGGTCCACGCCCACACCGCGGACACCGAAGGCAACCTGGCCTACCGGTACACCGCCCGCAACTTCAACCCGGTGGTCGCCACCGCCGGGCGCGTCACCGTCGCCGAGGCGGAGGTGATCGTGGCGGCCGGGGACCTGCACCCGGACCACGTGGTGACCCCCGGGGTCTACGTCCAGCGCCTGGTGCAGGCCTCGGACCGGCCCAAGGACATCGAACAGCGCACCGTGCGCCCCCGCCCCGCCGCCGTCGGCGCCTGAAACCACACAACGTTCAGAAGGAGAGAGACCATGGCCTGGACCCGGGACGAGATGGCGGCCATCGCCGCCGCCGAACTGCACGACGGGGACTACGTGAACCTGGGCATTGGCATTCCCACGCTGGTGGCCAACAACCTGCCCGAGGGCGTGAAGGTGACCCTGCAGAGCGAGAACGGGCTGCTGGGCATGGGCCCGTTCCCGTACGAGGGCGAGGAGGACGCGGACCTGATCAACGCCGGCAAGCAGACGGTGACCATCCTGCCCGGCGGCTCGGTGTTCGACTCGGCCACCAGCTTCGGCATGATCCGCGGCGGCCACGTCAAGGTCGCCATCCTCGGCGCCATGCAGGTCTCCGGCCGCGGGGACCTGGCCAACTGGACCATCCCCGGCAAGATGGTCAAGGGCATGGGCGGGGCGATGGACCTGGTCGCCGGCACCCCGCGCGTGGTGGTGCTCACCGAACACACGGCCAGGGACGGCTCCCCCAAGATCGTTGAGCAGTGCACCCTGCCCCTGACCGGGGTGGCCGTGGTAGACCGGATCATCACCGACCTGGCCGTCTTCGACATCGAGAACGACGGCGGCGCCCCGCGGCTGGTCCTGGTCCGGCTGGCCCCCGGCGTGACCCTGGACGAGGTGCGCCAGAAGACCGGGACGGAATTCACCGTCGCCGCCGACCTTGAAGCAGACTTTGGCACAGCCCCCGAGGCAGCCTTGGAAGGAACCCGCTGATGGCCCTGAAAGAACAGTTCGGCACCGACATCCTGCTCACCGGCTGGGGCCACACCCCGTTCGGCAAGCTCGCGGACGAGACCCTCGAATCCCTGATCGTGACCGTGGCCCGCGAGGCGATCGCCAACTCCGGGCTGGAGCCCGGGCAGATCGACGAGGTCTGCCTGGGCCAGTTCAACTCCGGCCTGGTGCCGCTGGGCTTTGCCTCCTCGCTGGCCCTGCAGGTCTCCGACGAGCTGGCCAACGTGCCGGCCACCCGGGTGGAGAACGCCTGCGCCTCCGGCTCGGCCGCCCTCCAGCAGGGGGTGAAGTCCCTGCTGGCCGGCACCGCGAAGAACGTGCTGGTGATCGGCGCGGAGAAGATGACCCACGCCGGCGCCGATACCGTGGGCGCGGCGCTGCTCGGGGCCGCCTACGAAACCGCCGGCAAGGCCTCCACCACCGGCTTCGCCGGCCTGTTCGCCGAGACCGCCCGGCACTACGAGAAGCGCTACGGCGAGGTGGGCGACGCGCTCGGGTCGATCGCGGCCAAGAACCACCGCAACGGCGTGGCCAACCCGTACGCCCAGCTGCGCCGGGACCTGGGCGAGGACTTCTGCCGGACCGTTTCGGAGAAGAACCCGGTCGTGGCCGAGCCGCTGCGCCGCACCGACTGCTCCCCGGTCTCCGACGGCGCCGCCGCCGTCGTCATTACCTCCGGCCAGGCGCCGTCGACGGGGGCCGCCGCCCCGGTGCGGCTGGCCGGCTTCGGCCAGGCCAACGACTTCCTGCCCGCCGAGAAGCGGGACCCGGTGGAATTCGCCGGGTCCCGGGCCGCCTGGGCCCGGGCGCTGGGCATGGCGGGGGTGGGGCTGGAGGACCTGGACCTGGCCGAGGTGCACGACTGCTTCACCATCGCCGAGCTGCTCATGTACGAGGTCATGGGCCTGACCAACCGCGGCGAGGGCCGCCGGGCGATCGAGGAAGGCTGGGTCCAGCGGGACGGGAAGCTGCCGGTGAACCTCTCCGGCGGGCTCAAGGCCAAGGGCCACCCGGTCGGCGCCACCGGCGTCTCCCAGCACGTGGTCGCCGCCATGCAGCTGTCCGGCACCGCCGGGGACATGCAGCTGCCCGGCGCCCGCCGCGCCGCCGTGCACAACATGGGAGGACTCGCCGTCGCCAACTACGTCAGCGTGCTCGAGGCGGTGTAACGTCCTCCCCCGCTGGTCGAGCAGCGGGCGCAACCTGCCCGACCAGCGGTTCGGCACGCTCGACCGGGGGCCGTGGACGGCGCTACCGTTGAAATGGAGTCCGAAGATGGACGAGTTTAACGAACTGCTGGCCACGGCGCGGACGGCGTACGCCCGCGGGGACTGGCACGCCGCGCACCGGCAGCTCACGCAGGCCCGCACCCTGTCCGAGCTGTCCACCGGTGACCTGAACCTGCTGGGCAGCTCGGCCTGGTGGGTCGGGCAGGTCCGGGAATCGCTGGAGATTTCCGAGGAGGTCTACCACCGCCTGCAGGACGACGGCGACGTCCCCGGCGCCGCGATGAAGGCCCTGAACCTCGGGCTGCTGTGGTTCGTCCGCGGCGACCTGGTCATCGCTTCCGGCTGGGTCAACCGCGCCCGGCGGATCCTGCAGGAGCTGCCCGAAGGCCCGGCGCACGGCTACCTGCTCTACCTCGAGGCGGCCCTCACCCTGGACTTCCGGGACCTGGCGCCAACCCGGCAGGCCGCGGCCAGGCTGCAGGAGCTGGGACGGCGCCTGCACACCCCCGCACTCACGTCCTTCGGCCTGGTCCTCGCCGGCCTGGCGGACGTGCGCAGCGGCAGCACGGCGTCCGGCTTTGCCCAGCTGGACGAAGCCATGCTGCCGGTGCTCGCCGGCCAGCTGCCGCCGGAATGGGCGGGCGAAATCTACTGCACCGTGATCCACGCATGCCACGAGCTGGCCGACCTGCACCGGATGCGGGCCTGGACCCAGGCCACCGAGCAGTGGTGCGGGAAGTTCACCGGCGAGGTGGTCTACTCGGGAATCTGCCGCATTCACCGGCTGCAGCTGCTGAGCACCGAAGGCGGCTGGGAGGCGGCGGAACACGCCATCGCGCAGAGCGGGTCGGAGCTGGTGGGCCGGAACAACTGGGTGGCGGGCGAGGCCTTCTACCAGCTGGGCGAAATCCGCCGGCTGCGCGGGGACTACGCGGGCGCGGGCGAAGCGTACGCACGGGCGCGCGACCTGGGCATCGAACCGCAGCCCGGCGAATCCCTGCTCCAGCATGCGGCCGGGAAAGAGGAGGCCGCATGGGCCGGCCTGTGCGCGGCCCTGGCCGGACGGGACCGGCTGGCATGCGCGCGGCTGCTCGAGGCCGCCGTCGAAATCGCCCTCGCCCGCGGAGCAGCGGACGAGGCGGAGCGCCTGTGCGGCCAGCTGGAGGAGACCGCCTCCGTGTTCGACACCGCAGGCTTGCGTGCGTGGGCCGGCCAGGCACGGGCGGCCGTCCTGATCGCGCAGTCGCGCTACGCGGAGGCCGTGCCGGTGCTCCAGGCCGCTGCCGGGGAGTACCGCGGGCTGCACGCCCGCTACGAAACCGCCCGGGTCTACGAGCTGCTCGCCCAGGCGCACCGCGGGCTGGGCCAGGCCGACGCCGCGGCGGCGGACACGGCGACGGCACTGGCCATCTACCGCCAGCTCGGCGCGCTGCCGGATGCGCACCGGCTCGACGGGGCACGGCTGCCCGGCGGGCTGACCGAGCGCGAGGCGGACGTCCTGGCCTGCATCGCCGCCGGGGCCAGCAACAAGGAGACGGCCGAGACACTGTTCATCAGCCAAAAGACCGTCGGGCGGCACCTGGCCAACATCTTTGCCAAGCTCGGCGTCTCCTCGCGCACCGCGGCCGCGGCCTGGGCCCACGAACACGGCCTGCGTCCGCACCGCCAGCCGGCGCGCTGACTGCGCCAACTGCTCGACGCCGTTCGCCGCATCCGGCGCCGCCGGCCTGCATACATTGCGCCATTCCCGGTACCCAAATTGGGTATTCCGCCCGACGCGCCGCTGCCGCCTGCTCCGTAGCGTAGAGAGTGAACCATCCACACAGACCAAGCAGACTCCAAGGAGTATCGGTCATGGAGATTGACATGGCGGTCCTGGCCGGCGGTGTCTCCACCGTCATCTTCGCCGGCAGCGTCATGCCCATGCTGATCAAAGCCGTGCGGACCCGGGACCTGGCCTCCTACAGCCTCGGCAACCTGCTGCTGAGCAACACGGGCAACCTGATCCACTGCGTGTACGTCTACAGCCTGCCCGCAGGACCGATCTGGGCGCTGCACGCCTTCTACGTGCTGAGCACCGGGTTCATGCTGGCGATGTACCTGCGCCACACGGGACTGCACGGCCTGCGCCGATCCCCCCGCACGGTTCCGGACGGGACGGATAGTTTCGCCGCTGCCGGCCGGCTACCCGAATTCCAACCATAAAACCGCCCCGGGCAGCAGCTGCCCGCAGCAACCAAAGGAAGAACAATGACCATCGGCCAGGAAACCACCTTCGGGCAGACCGACACCGAGCAGTCTGAACAGTTCGACAGCACCGCCGCGGAGGCCTTCGCCGGACGCTTCGTCGGCATCCTCAATGAGGCCGCGCTCGCCGTAATGACCAGCATCGGACACCAGACCGGGCTGTTCGAGGCGATGGCCGGACTGCCCGCGGCCACCAGCGAGCAGATCGCCGACGCGGCGGGCCTGGACGAGCGCTACGTGCGTGAATGGCTGGGCAGCATGACGGCGGCACGCGTGGTCGACTACGATCCGGCCGCCCGGACCTACCGGCTGCCGCGCGCGCATGCGGCCGTCCTGACCAGCGCCGCGGGCGCGAACAACATGGCCATCCTGATGCAGCACGTCTCGATGATGGGCGAAGTGGAGCAGAAAGTCATCGAGCGCTTCCGGCACGGCGGCGGGCTGTCCTACGCGGACTACCCCCTCTTCCACCGGAACATGGCCGAGACCAGCGCCGCGGTGCACGACGCTGCCCTGCTGGAGGTGATCCTCCCGCTGGCACCCGGCCTGGCCGACCGGTTGCGCGGCGGGATCGACCTCGCCGACATCGGCTGCGGCAGCGGGCACGCGGTCAACCTGATGGCCCGGGCCCACCCCGCCAGCCGGTTCACCGGCTACGACTTTTCCGAGGATGCCATCCGCACCGCCCGCGCCGAAGCCGAACGGCTGGGGCTGGCCAATGCCTCCTTCGAACTGCTCGACGTCGCCGCGCTGGACACCGAGGCCGGCTTCGACGCGGTCACCGCGTTCGACGCCATCCACGACCAGGCCCATCCGGCCACCGTGCTGCGCAACGTCCACCGGGCCCTGCGGCCGGGCGGGGTCTTCCTGATGGTGGACATCAAGGCCTCCAGCAATGTGGAGGACAACATCGACCTGCCGTGGGGCAGCTACCTGTATGCGATCTCGACCGTGCACTGCATGAGCGTTTCGCTCGGACTCGGCGGCGACGGACTGGGCACCGTCTGGGGCAAACAGCTCGCGCTGTCCATGCTCGCCGACGCCGGGTTCCGCGATGTCGACGCCAAGGAGGTCGAGGCGGACCCGTTCAACACCTACTACGTCGCCACGAAGTAGCAGCACACCGCCTGCGGAGACCGGCGGCTGCAGGGCCGCCGGTCTCCGCCTGGCCGCCGTCCTTCCCGTCTTCAGCCCTTCCTTCCCCGCTTTACCCTTCAAGCAACGTACCGACGTGGGGCGATGTGGCGGCACGTTTCAAGAGTTGGGAGGGAACGCGGGCGCGTGGCGGCGGCCCGCCGGCTTTCCGCACCCCCTTCCCTCCGGCTGTGGCCGAGGTTACACTTGGTGACTATAAATGAACGTATTTCATTTATAGGGCCGGCACCGGGCCGCCCAGGAAGGAACACAGTGGAACACCTCGAACGCGACGTCGTTATCATCGGAGCAGGCCCCTCCGGCCTGACCGCCGCCACCGAACTGCAGCGGGCCGGCCTGAGCGTGGCCGTACTGGAGGCCCGCGACCGGGTGGGCGGCCGCACCTGGACCGACGTCATCGACGGCGCCATGCTGGAAATCGGCGGACAGTGGGTCTCCCCGGACCAGACCGCCCTGCTGCGCACACTGGACCGGCTCGGGCTTCAGACCTTCTCCCGGTACCGGGAGGGCGAATCCGTCTACATCGATCCCGCGGGCAAGCGCACCCGCTACACCGGGGAGATGTTCCCGGTCAGCGAGGACACCGAGCGGGAAATGAACAAGCTGATCGAGACCCTGGACAAGCTCGCCGCGGAGATCGGCGCCAGGGAACCGTGGGCCCACCCGCTGGCCCGCGAACTGGACACCATCTCCTTCCACCACTGGCTGCGCCGGCAGTCCGCGGACGAGGAGGCCTGCAACAATATCGGCCTGTTCGTCGCCGGCGGCATGCTGACCAAGCCCGCCCACGCCTTCTCCACCCTGCAGGCGGTGCTGATGGCCGCCTCGGCCGGGTCCTTCACCAACCTGGTCGACGACGGCTTCATCCTGGACAAGCGCGTGGTCGGCGGCATGCAGCAGGTCTCCCAGCGGCTGGCCGCGGAACTGGGCGAGGGCAACGTCTTCCTCAACTCCCCGGTGCGCACCCTGCGCTGGCCGGGCGAGGACGGCCGGGCGGAGGGCGTCACCGCCATCTCGGATACGGTCACCGTCCAGGCCCGCTACGCCGTCATGGCCGTGCCGCCGAACCTGTACTCGCGGGTCTCCTACCAGCCGCCGCTGCCGCGCCGCCAGCACCAGATGCACCAGCACCAGTCCCTGGGCCTGGTCATCAAGGTCCACGCCGTGTACGAGACCCCGTTCTGGCGTGAGGACGGCCTGTCCGGCACCTGCTTCGGTGCCGGGGCGCTGGTGCAGGAGGTCTACGACAACACCAACCACGGCGACAGCCGCGGCACCCTGGTGGGCTTCGTCGCCGACGAAAAGGCCGACGCCGTGTTCGAACTCAGCGCCGGGGAGCGCAAGGCGGCCATCCTGGCCTCGATCGCCGCATACCTGGGCGAGCAGGTGCTCACCCCCGAGGTCTACTACGAGTCCGACTGGGGCTCGGAAGAGTGGACCCGCGGCGCCTACGCCGCCAGCTACGATCTGGGCGGCCTGCACCGTTACGGCAAGGACCAGCGGACCCCGGTGGGCCCGATCTACTGGTCCAGCTCCGACCTGGCGGCCGAGGGCTACCAGCACGTGGACGGCGCCATCCGCATGGGCGAAGCCACCGCGGCCCGGATCCTCGCAGCCGCCGGGGCCTGATTCCCCGCGGCAGAGCAACGGAAAAGCATTGGAAGAAGGAAGCAGCCATGCGCTACATCGTCGGCTACATCGCCAACGAGCGGGGGCATGACGCCGTCGCCCTGGCCTCGACGCTGGCGGCCCGGTCGGGTGCACAGCTGGACCTGACCATGGTCCTGCCCCCGCCCCACATGCCGGCCGCCCGCGTCCCGGCCGAACCCGGCTATGACGAACTGATCGCCGAACAGGCCGAGGAATGGCTCAAGGAGGGCCTGGCCCTGGTGCCCGCGCCGGTGGCCGCGACGGCGAGCATCCGGTACGCCGAGTCCTTCGCCGAGGGGCTGATCCAGGAGGCGGAGGAGGAACAGGCCGGCCTGATCGTCATCGGCGCCGGCCGCCACGGCCTGCTCGGCCGCTACAGCATCGGCTCCGTGGCCAGTGCCCTGCTGCATTCCTCCCCCGTGCCGGTGGCGCTGGCCCCGCGCGGCTACCAGTCCCATCCGGGCCTGGGCCGCATCAGCTGCGCCGTCGGAACCCGGGCCGGGGCGGACAACCTGCTGGCCACCGTCGTCGACGCCGCCCGCCGGCACGAGGTGCCGCTGCGGCTGATCTCACTGGTCGCCGTCGGCACCAAGGGCCCCCCGGAGCACGGCACGGATCTCGACCAGGCCCGGGCGCACGCGCAGGCCGTCCTCGACGAGGCCGCGGCACGGCTCCCGGCCGAGCACGAAGTCGGCGTCGAGGTGGCCCACGGCGAGCGCATCGAGGACGCCGTCGAAACCCTGCACTGGCGCGACGACGAACTTCTGGTCATCGGCTCCAGCCGCCTGGCCCAGCACCACCGGCTGTTCCTGGGGAGCACCGCCAACAAAATCCTGCGATCCCTCCCGGTGCCCATGGTCGTGGTGCCCCGGAACTACTCTCCCAGTGGCGGCGACGGCACTGGGCCTGAAACGATTGGTTAGAACCTATGTCTGAAACAACCCACGTGTCCCAAGGGCACGAGCTCTCCCGGAAGGGGCTGAGCGAGAACTCGGTCGGACTGCTCGGCGCGGTCGCCATCGGGCTGTCCTGCATCGCCCCCGCCTACACGCTCACCGGGGCCCTGGGCCCAACGGTGCGCGAGGTCGGCGTGCAGCTGCCGGCGATCTTCGTCGTCGGCTTCATTCCGATGCTGCTGGTGGCGCTGGGCTACCGGGAACTGAACAATGCCATGCCGGACAGCGGCACCACCTTCACCTGGGCCGCCAAGGCCTTTGGACCCTATGTGGGCTGGATGGGTGGCTGGGGGCTGGTGGCGGCCACGGTGATCGTGCTCTCGAACCTGGCCGGGGTGGCGGTGGACTTCTTCTACCTGATGCTGGCCCAGCTGCTGAACAACCCGCAGGTGGCGGACCTGGCGGCCAACAAGCCGCTGAACGTGCTGACCTGCCTGGTCTTCATGGCCGCGGCCGCCTGGATCTCCTACCGCGGCATGCAGACCACCAAGAAGGTCCAGTACGTGCTGGTCGGTTTCCAGCTGCTGGTGCTGGCCTGGTTCATCATCGCCGCGTTCAGCCACATTGGCAACGGCACGGCCTTCGACCGCACCGCCTTCAGCCTGCAGTGGTTCAACCCCTTCGAGGTCAGCTCCTTCACCGCCTTCGCGGCCGGCATCTCGCTGTCCATCTTCATCTTCTGGGGCTGGGACGTGACCCTGACGATGAACGAGGAGACCAAGGGGTCCAAGACCACTCCCGGCCGGGCCGCAACCCTGACCGTGCTGATTATCCTGGCCGTCTACCTGCTGGTGGCCGTGGCCGCGATCGGCTTCGCCGGCGTGGGCGAGGCCGGCGTGGGTCTGGGCAACGAGGACACCCAGGACAACGTCTTCGCCGTGCTGGCCGGCCCGGTGCTCGGCCCCTTCGCCCTGCTGATGTCCTTCGCCGTGCTCTCCAGCTCCGCGGCCTCGCTGCAGTCCACCTTCGTGGGTCCGGCCCGCACCCTGCTGGCCATGGGCCACTACAAGGCGCTGCCGGCCCGGTACGCCTCCATCCACCCGCGCTTCCGCTCCCCCGGCTTCGCCACCGTGGTGGCGGGGGCGGCGGCCTGGGTGTTCTATGCCGTCATGCGCTTTGTCTCCGACAGCGTGCTCTCGGACACCATCACCGCCCTGGGCATGATGGTCTGCTTCTACTACGGGGTCACCGCGCTCGCCTGCGTGTGGTACTTCCGCAAGGAAGCGTTCTCCAGTGCCCGCAACGTCGTGCTGAAGTTCCTGGCTCCGCTGCTGGGCGGGATCATGCTGGTGATCACCTTCATGACGACGTCGGTGGACAGCATCGATCCGGCCTTCGGCTCCGGCTCGGAGATCGGCGGCATCGGCCTGGTGTTCCTGATCGGCGTGGGCGTGCTCGGCCTGGGCGCGGTGCTCATGCTGATCCAGCGCTCCCGGCATCCGGAGTTCTTCCGCGGCGAGACGCTGCGGGCGGGCACCCCGGTGCTGAACCTGGACGAGTAAACACGGCCCAAGCACAGCAGCGGCGCCGTCCCTTGCCGGGGCGGCGCCGCTGCTGTATTCCCGGGCCTTAGGGGTAGAGGCCGCGGATCTGGTGGGCTTCGGCCACGCGCTGCACGGCGGTGACGGTGGCGGCCTCGCGCAGGCTCAGCCCGCGCTCCGCGGCGGTGGCGGTGACCCCGTCCCAGGCCGCCAGCATGCGGGCCTTCAGCCGGTCCTCGACCTCGGCGGCGCTCCACCAGTAGGCGTTGGAGCCCTGGACCCACTCGAAGTAGGACACGACCACGCCGCCGGCGTTGGCCAGGATGTCCGGAACCACCAGCTTGCCGGCCGCGGCGAAGACCTTGTCCGCGGCGGCGGTGGTGGGCCCGTTGGCACCCTCGACGATCACCTCGGCCTTGATCCGGTGCGCGTTGGATTCGTTGAGCACCCCCTCCACCGCGGCCGGGACCAGCAGGTCCACGTCCAGCTCCAGCAGCTCCTCCGCCAGGGCCTCGGCGCCGGCAAAACCCACGACCGAGCCGGTGGCGGCCGTGTGCGCCTCCAGGCCGGGGATGTCCAGGCCGGCACTGTTGTGCACGGCCCCGTACTGGTCGGCCACCGCGACCACGGCCACCCCGGCCTCGGCCAGGAACCGGGCCACGCCGGCGCCGACTTTGCCGAAGCCCTGCACTGCCGCCGTGGTGCGTTCGGGCTTCAGGCCGCGGTGGGCCAGGGCGGCCAGGGCCACGGTGACCACCCCGCGGGAGGTGGCCGAGGCCCGCCCCAGGGACCCGCCCACGGAGACGGGCTTGCCGGTGACCACCGCCGGGACGGTGTAGCCGGAGGCCACCGAGTAGGTGTCCATCATCCAGGCCATGGTCTGCTCGTCGGTGCCGATGTCCGGGGCCGGAATGTCCCGCTCGGGCCCGATCAGCGGCAGGATCTCGGAGGTGTAGCGCCTTGTGACCCGCTCCAGCTCGGCCTTCGAGTAGTTGCGCGGGTCCAGGGTGATCCCGCCCTTGGCCCCGCCGTAGGGCAGATCCAGCAGCGCGCACTTCCAGGTCATCCACATGGCCAGGGCCCGCACCTCGTCCAGGTCCACGTTCGGGGCATAGCGCACCCCGCCCTTGGCCGGGCCGCGGGAGAAGTTGTGCTGGACCCGGTAGCCGGTGAGCACCTCGGTCGAGCCGTCGTCCCGGCGCAGCGGGATCCCCACCGTCAGCTCCCGGCGCGGGGTGCCCAAAAGCTTGTGCAGCCCCTCCCCGTAGCCCAGGACCCCCACCGCGGCCGCGAGCTGGGCCCTCGCCTCCTCCAGCGGACTGGATACATCTGTGGCCGGTGCTTTTCCGGCAACAAGCAAACTCATGACAATCCCTTCATTGCGAGTCTGAGCGCGTTGTTCAACAGTGCCAGCGTAGGTCCGGGCAGTGGCGGTGGCTATGGGCACAATTGACATCTATGGGACCAGAATGTGCAAGGATGACATGATGATCACCGTGGAGCAGATTCTGGCCCTGCCCCGCCTAAAACTGGACGCGCGGGTGAATGGAAACCTGCAGGCCCAGGTGCGCTGGGTGGCCGTCAGCGAACTGCAGGACCCCACCGCCTACCTAACCGGCGGCGAGATCCTGCTCACCACCGGCATCAACGCCCCGCGGGACAGCGCCGCCTGGGACACCTACGTGCGCCGGCTCGCGGACCGCGGCGTGGTCGCCCTGGGTTTCGGCGTCGGACTGTCCCATGCCGACATCCCGGCCGGCCTGCCGGACGCTGCCGGAAAGGCGGGGCTAACCCTTTTCGCCGTACCCGAGGCCACCCCGTTCCTGGACATCATCAAGGCCGTGGCCAATGCGCAGGTGGCCCAGGAGCGCGCGGCGGCGGAGTCCATGCTGGCCACCCAGCGCGCACTGACCAAGGCGGCCACCGAACCGGACGGCACCGGCGTCATCCGCCGGCTCGCCGCGCTCATTCCGGGAGCCTGGGTGGGCGTCCTCGGCGTCGACGGCGAAGTGGAGATGGGGTCCGGACCGGACGCCGCCGGGACGCACACCGCCGGCCTGGCCGGACTGGTCCGCCGCATCCGCCCGGCCGGCATGCGCGGCTCGGTCAGCGATTCCGGCCCGGCCGGCAGCACGGTCATCCACCCACTCGGCCTGCGTACCGTCCCGCACAGCTATCTGGCGGTCGTCTCCCCGCACCCGCTGGACGGGGCCGCCCGCGGCGCCATCACGACGTCGGTGGCACTGCTGTCGCTGCACTCCGAACGGCTCACCGAGCAGGCGATGATCCGCCGGAAGATCCGCGCCGGCGCCCTGGCCCTGGCGCTGAACGGCGAACTGCGCTCCTGCAACGCCCTGGTGGCCATCGCCGGCGAAAGCCGGTGGCGGTCCGCCAGCCAGAAGGTGCGGGTGTTGCGCGCGGGCGGCACTCCGGAACAGCTGGAGGAAGCTTCCCGCCGGCTCGAAGGGCTGCTCCAGCAGCCGCGGCGACGGCTGCTAATCGGCGCCGTTGAACAGGCCGCGGACGGGACGGCGTTCCTCCAACTGCTGATCGAGGACATTCCGGCATGGATCGGGCAGGTGGCGTCCGTCCTGCACTCCTGCGGGGCGCAGACCGGTGTCGGCGGCCGGAAGCCCTTCGCCGATGCCGCCGCAAGCGGCGTCGAGGCCCGGGACGCCTTGGCCCGCACCGGCGGCAGCACCCACACCGTCTACTGGGATTCGCTGGTCTCCGCCGGCATCGCCCAACTGCTGCCGGCGGAGACGGCCCGGGCCTATGCGGACGGGCTGCTCGCGCCGCTGCAGGCCGCGGATTCACCCGGGGCCCGGCTGCTGCCGACGCTGCAGGCCTTCCTGTCCCATAACGGCAACCGCCGCCGGACCGCGGCGCGCCTGGGCATCCACCGCAACACCCTGATCCAGCGGCTGGGCCTGATCGAGCAGTGCCTGGGCCGCTCACTGGAGGAGCCGCAGCTGCGCGCCGACCTGTGGATCGCCCTGCGCATCATCTCGCCGTCGGAGGCAGACAGGCCGCGTTCCGGGCAGGCTTTGCCCGGCCGTGACGCAGACGCAACCGTTCCGTAACAGGACCGGTGGATGCTGAGGGCATGAGACTGAAACGCCGCGGGGCACCCCCTGCCGAGCTGGCCTGCGACAGCTGCGGGCAGGTTCCCGAGCCGCCCAAGGCCCGGCTGACCGCTGCCAACATTGCCGCGATGCTGCCGATCGAGCTGGCGGTGCATGCCGCCGTGGTGCAGGCGCACCTGCCCTACGTGCTGAAAGTAGCGCTCCTGACAGTCACCGCCACGGTGCTGGCCATCTGGGTGGCGGAACCTTCGGCCTCGAAACTGCTGCACCGGTGGCTGCACGCACCCCTGCTGCACCGGCGGGGCCGGATCGAGGCAGCACCCGCGCTGTGGCGCGTCCGCACCGTGGTACAGGACCAGCCCGGTGCGCTCGAACGGGTCACCCACGCCCTCTCCTGCCTGGATGCGAACATCCTGAGCATCAACGTCCACCCGGTGGACGGCGGAGTGCTGGATGAACTCGTCCTGGCCGCACCCGCCGGCCTGACCGAACGGGACCTGCTGGACGCCCTGGAAGCCGGCAGCGGCCGCGGTTCGCGGGCCTGGCGGACGACGCCGGTGGCCCTGGCCGACGGCCAGACCCATGCGCTGGGCTTGGCGGCGCGGGTGGCGGGCAACCCCGACGAACTGCCGCACGCCGTCGCGGCGCTGCTCTCGGCCAGCTACCTCGGGGATCCCTCGGCGGCCGCCAGGGAGCTGCCTGCGGACGGAACCGTGCTCAAGATCCCCTCCGCGGTACGGGGTGTGCTGTTGTTCTCCCGGCCGGGCGAGCCGTTTACACCGGCCGAGTCTGCGCGGGCGCACCGGCTGGCCGAGCTGGCCGAGACCCTGGAGCTGCAGCGGCCCTCCGGAACGGCGGCCGCGGGCTAGCAGGTTTTGCCTGGTTGGCCGGCCCACCCGGGTCCGTCCGGCTCGGCGAGGTGCCGATCCGTTAGGCTGCTTCACCGGCCCGCCGCTGGACCTGGCCGGCGCAACGGCCAGGTCCAGCGGCAGCTCCAAGGCAAGGCCTTACGTGGCCGGGCAGGGTCGGCGGCCGGCGTGGACGCAGGGCGGCCGCCCTGCCGGTAATTCAGGCCTGCATGGTCCGTGTCGAGCGAGCATGATCCAGCACGAGTGCCGTGCCAGCGATTTCCCTCGTCAAGGCAATACCCTGCTTGGCCGCATCCTTGGTGGGGTAGGTAACGGCCAAGGCCGCCAGGATTCCCTCGCCATCCAGCATCCTGACCCGATACCCGCCCCCGGGCGCATCTACCACCTCAAAATGACCAGCCATGTTTCCTGCTCCTGAAGTTCAACCGTTGCACCGTCGCATCAATAGTAAGCATTGTTACTATAGAGGACCCGCCGAGGGCGTTCTGCCACGCCCGGACTGTCCCGCATCCGGGTCGCAACGACGGTCCCGCCGGCTCAGAGCGGCAGGCCGCCGGCGCCCTTGAGGTTCTTCATCACGATCGTCGAATTCAGCTTCTCCACCCCCGGCAGCCCCACCAGCACCTCGTCGTAGAACCGCTGATAGGACGGCAGGTCCTCGGCAATGACCTTGAGCAGGAAGTCCGGCTCGCCGAACAGGCGCAGGGCCTCGCTGATCCGGGGAATCCGGACCACCTCCGTCTCGAAGGGCCCCAGGCTCTGGCGGTCCTTGAGCGTGACGAACACCAGGGCCTCGAACCCCAGGCCCACCTTGGCCGGATCAATGTCCGCCCGGTAGCCGCGGATCACCCCGGAGGACTCCAGTTCCCGCAGCCTGCGGTGGCACGGGGCGACGGTCAGCCCCACCTCGGAAGCGAGGGCGGTGGCAGTCATTCGCCCGTCATGCTGGAGCCTGCGCAAAATGCTTCGGTCGATTCGATCAATCACGCAAAAATATTACCCAAAGTCTCCCGCTCAGAGGGAAAAGCAGTCAGCACTTTTCGTCCGGTTTTCACTAGGCTGGCCGCAGCTGCCACCCCGTCACACAGGAGAGCCAATGGACCCCCAGTCAATCCTCGGTTTCGCCGCCGTCTCCATCGCCCTGGCCATGACCCCGGGTGCCGACTGGGCCTACTGCATTGCTGCCGGCATGGGCCGGCACCGCGTCGCCCCCGCCGTCGCCGGGCTCTGCGCCGGGTACGTGATGCACACGCTGCTGGTGGTGGCCGGGGTGGCCGCCCTGGTGGCCAGCCGGCCGCAGCTGCTGACCTGGCTGACCGTCGTCGGGGCGGCGTACCTGCTCTGGCTGGGCGTCTCCACGGCGCGCTCCTGGCGCGGCGCCCGGTTCACGTCCGGGGCGGACCAGGAGGCCACAATGCCTCCCGTGCCTGCCGTGCCGGTGCGGGTCCCGGCCATGGCCGGCGCC
>NZ_JBHTML010000079.1:0-17336 GCF_042679445.1 Arthrobacter sp. GCM10027362 | reverse complement strand
GGGGCTGGCCGACCCGGTCGCCCCGTGGCAGACCAACCGGCTGCCGGTCACCGCGCTGGCCGCCGCCCTGGCCGATGTGCTGGCCGCCGCCGGGAAGGTGGCCAACGACGTGCTGCTGCTTAGCCGGCCGGAAATCGGCGAGCTCTCCGAACCCCGGGCCGAAGGCCGCGGGGTTTCCTCGGCCATGCCGCAGAAGCAGAATCCGGTGCTCTCGGTGCTGATCCGCAGCGCCGCACTCGCCGCGCCGGGGTACCTGGCCCAGGTCCAGGCCGCGGCCGCCGGCGCGGTCGACGAGCGGCCGGACGGGTCCTGGCACCTGGAGTGGCAGGCGCTGCGCCAGCTGCTGCGCCTGGCCGGGGGAGCGGCGGCGAAGCTGGCCGAACTCGTCCAGGGCCTGGCCGTGCACCGGGACCGGATGGCCGCCAACCTGGCGCTGACCGGCCCGCTGGTGGTCAGCGAGAAGGTCATGGCCGCGGTGGCACCGCTGCTGGAGGGGGGAGTGCCCGGTGCCGGCAAGCCCAAGGTCCAGGCCCTGGTCAACGAGTCCCTGTCCACCGGGGCCTCGCTCGCGGACCTGCTGCGTGCCTCGGTCCCGGCCGGCGCGTTCTCCGATGCCCGGCTGGCCGCGCTGCTGGACCCGGCCAACTACACCGGCCAGAGCGACGAACTGATCACCAGGATTACCTCCCGCTACCGGGAATGGAACCGCCCGTGAGCGTCCCTGCCATCACTGCCACCCAGCTGGCCGGCAGCAAGGGCAGGCCCGTGCTGATCGCCGGCGCCGGGCTCGGTACTGGGGCCAAGGCCCTGTGGATCGACGCCGCCGCCTACCTGGAGGACTTCCAGGTCATCGGCACGGACCTGCCCGGGCACGGGGCCAGCCCCGCCTCGGCGGAGACCTTCAGCGTTGCCGAACTGGCCGCGGCCGTCGCCGGCACCGTCCGGGCCCTGCGCGAGGCCGGGGACATCGACCCGGAGCAGCCGGTCTACTATGCCGGTGTCTCCCTGGCCGGGGCGGTCGCCCTGCAGCTGGGGCTGGACCACCCGGACCTGTTCGCCGGACTGGCCAGCATTTGCTCGGCGGCGAAGATCGGCGAACCGCAGGCCTGGCTGGAGCGGGCCGAGACGGTGCGCAGCTCCGGCACGCCGACCCAGGTGGTCGGCTCGGCCCGGCGCTGGTTCGCCCCCGGCTTCATCCAGGCCCATGCCGAACCGGCCACCCGGCTGCTGCACACGCTGCAGAACGCCGACCGCTTCGCCTATGCGCACTGCTGCGAGGCATTGTCCGGCTTCGACGTGCGCGGGCGGCTGGGCGGGATCGGCACCCCGGTGATCGCCATCGCCGGTGCCCGGGACCAGGCCTGCCCGCCGGCCGATGCGGAGGCAACCGCCGGCGGCGTGCAGCGCGGGCGTGCCGCCGTCGTCGCTTCCGCAGCCCACCAGGTACCCCTGGAGGCACCGGCGGAAACCGCGGCGCTGCTGCGCGGATTCTTCCTCGGTGCCTGATCCGGCGGCACCGTCCGGCACCACCCACCTGCAATGAAGGAGTTTCGCCAGTGAGCGGAAAGCAATACACCTTTGACCCGGCCAAGTCCCAGGAGGAGGTCTACGACGAGGGGATGGCGGTGCGCCGCCAGGTCCTCGGCGATGCGCACGTGGACCGCGCCACGGCCTCCACCGACGCGTTCACCCAGGACTTCCAGGAGCTGATCACCCGCTACGCCTGGGGCACCATCTGGACCCGCCCGGGCCTGCCGCGCACCACCCGCAGCGCGATCACGCTGACCGCGATGATCGCCAACGGCTACTGGGAGGAACTGGCCATGCACGTGCGGGCGGCGCTGACCAACGGGATGACCCGGGACGAGATCAAGGAAGTGATCCTGCAGTCGGCGATCTACTGCAGCGTGCCGGCGGCGAACGTGGCCTTCAAGGTTGCCCAGGGCGTCTTCGCCAAGCTTGACGCGGACGACGCCTCCGGCCTATAGTTCATATGTCGTACATGCGTTCGTAGAGCGAACGAAGTAGCTCCGAACCTGTGCCGAGGACCAGCAAGCCGTGCAGGCCCGGGTTCCGCCGGGCCTGCACGAAGCCGACCCGCACCCGCTGCCGGGCGCGGACAAAGGAGCCGCAGTGAACCAGGCCTATCTCTACGATGCCGTCCGCACCCCCTTCGGAAAGTTCGGCGGCGGATTGGCGGGCGTGCGGCCCGACGATCTGGCCGCCGAGGTGGTCAGGGCCTCCGTCTCCCGGGCTCCCGGCCTGGACCCGGCCCGGATCGACGAGGTGGTCTTCGGCAACGCCAACGGCGCGGGGGAGGAAAACCGCAACGTGGCCCGGATGGCCACCCTGCTGGCCGGGCTCCCGACCTCCATCCCCGGGACCACGGTGAACCGGCTCTGCGGCTCCAGCCTGGACGCGGCGATCATCGCCTCCCGCCAGATCAATGCCGGCGAGGCCGAGGTGGTGCTGATCGGCGGCGTCGAGTCCATGAGCCGCGCCCCGTGGGTGCTGCCCAAGACCGAAAAGCCGTACCCGGCCGGGGACATGACCCTGGCCTCCACCACGCTGGGCTGGCGCCTGGTGAACAGGAAGATGCCCCAGCAGTGGACCGTCTCCCTCGGCGAGGCCACCGAGCAGCTGCGCGAGCGCCACGGGATCACCCGCGAACGGCAGGACGAGTTCGCCGCCAACTCCCACAACCTGGCGGACGCGGCCTGGAACGAGGGCCGGTACGACAACCAGGTCGTCGCCGTGCCGGGCACGGAGCTGACCCGGGACGAGAGCATCCGTCCGGGCAGCTCGGCCGAAAAGCTGGCCGGGCTGAAGACGGTGTTCCGTCCGGTGTCCGACGGATCCGAGGGCGGCACCGTGACCGCCGGCAACGCCTCCCCGCTCAACGACGGCGCCTCGGCCGCCTGGCTGGGCAGCGAGGCCGGCGGCAAGGAACTGGGCCTGGCCCCGCTGGCGCGCATCGCCGGCCGCGGCGCCGCGGCGCTGGAGCCGCAGTTCTTCGGCTTCGCCCCGGTGGACGCGGCCAACCAGGCCCTCAAGCGGGCCGGCATCGGCTGGTCCGACGTCGCGGCCGTCGAGCTCAACGAGGCCTTCGCCGCCCAGTCCCTGGCCTGCATCGACGCGTGGGACGTGGACCCGGCACTGGTCAACGCCTGGGGCGGAGCGGTGGCCATCGGCCACCCGCTGGGAGCCTCCGGCATCCGCATCCTGGGCACCCTGGCCCGCCGGCTGGAAGCCGGCGGCGAGCGCTGGGGCGTGGCGGCCATCTGCATCGGCGTCGGCCAGGGCCTCGCCGTCGTGCTCGAAAACGTCAACGCAAGCAAGTAACCAAGCCGCACCAAGCACAATTAGCACGCACAATGTAAGGAAGCCTGGAACATGCTCAATATTGCAGCCACCGCCGAGGAGGCCGTCGCCGGCATCCACGACGGCGCCACGGTGCTGATCGGCGGCTTCGGCAATGCCGGCCAGCCGATGGAACTGATCGACGCGCTGCTTCAGGGCGGAGCCACCGACCTGACCGTGGTCAACAACAATGCCGGCCAGGCGGACGCCGGGCTGGCGCTGCTGATCAAGGAGCGCCGGGTCAAGAAGATCATCTGCTCGTTCCCGCGGCAGTCCGACTCCTGGCACTTCGACGCCGCCTACCGGGCCGGGGAGATCGAGCTCGAGCTGGTGCCGCAGGGGAACCTGGCCGAACGTATCCGCGCCGCCGGGGCCGGCATCGGCGGATTCTTCACCCCCACCGGCTACGCCACCATGCTGGCCGAGGGCAAGGAGACCCGCATCATCGACGGCCGCGGCTACGTGCTCGAGTCGCCGATCCACGCGGACTTCGCGCTGATCAAGGCGCTGAAGTCGGACCGGACCGGCAACCTGGTCTACCGCAAGACGGCCCGGAACTTCGGCCCGATCATGGCCGCCGCCGCCAAGCAGACCATCGTGCAGGTGTCCGAAATCGTCGAAACCGGCCGGATCGACCCCGAGGTGGTCATCACCCCGGGCATCTACGTGGACACCGTCGTGAAGATCGGCCCGCACGTGAGCGGCCCTGCCGCAAAATCCAACACCGAACATGAGGTAAACCAGTGAGCGAGAAACTCAGCCGCGACGACCTGGCACAGCTTGTCGCCCGGGACATCAAGCCCGGTTCCTACGTGAACCTGGGCATCGGCCAGCCCACCCTGGTGTCCAACTACCTGACCCCCGAGCAGGACGTGACCCTGCACACCGAGAACGGCATGCTGGGCATGGGTCCGGAGGCGCACGGGGACGAGATCGACGAGGACCTGATCAACGCCGGCAAGATCCCGGTGACCGAACTGCCCGGCGCCTCCTACTTCCACCACGCGGACTCCTTCGCGATGATGCGCGGCGGACACCTGGACGTGTGCGTCCTGGGCGCGTTCCAGGTCTCCGCCGCGGGCGACCTGGCCAACTGGCACACCGGCGCCCCGGACGCCATTCCGGCCGTCGGCGGGGCCATGGACCTCGCCACCGGCGCCAAGGACGTGTACGTGATGATGTCCCTGTTCACCAAGGACGGCAAGAGCAAGCTGGTGCCCGAATGCACCTACCCGCTGACCGGGGTGAACTGCGTGACGCGCGTCTACACTAATGAAGCGGTGTTCCTGATTTCGTCCGACGGCGTGCGCGTGCGCGAGACCTTCGGCACCACCGTCGAGGAACTCCAGGCCAAAATGGACGTCAAGCTGCTGCCGCCGCTGGGCGGCTAGCCCCACCACACGATGAGGAAACCACGGGGGACATGACCGAGACGAAGCTGCCGGGGGACCAGTTTGTCCAGTCCCTGGCCCGCGGACTGGCCGTGATCAGGGCCTTTGACGCGGAGCACGTGAGCATGACGCTCAGCGACGTCTCCCGCCGCACGGGGCTGACCCGTGCCACCGCCCGCCGTTTCCTGCACACCCTCGTGGAGCTGGGGTATGTCCGGACGGATGGACGTGTCTTCGAGCTGACGGCCCTGGTGCTGCAGCTCGGATACTCGTACCTGTCCGGACAGACCCTGCCCCAGCTGGTGCAGCCGCTGCTGGAGGAGCTCTCGGCGGAGCTGCACGAATCCACCTCCGCCTCCATCCTCGACGGCGGGGACATCGTCTACATCGCGCGCATCCATACCCGCCGGATCATGACGGTGGGCATCACGGTGGGAACGCGCTTTCCGGCCTACGCCACCTCCATGGGCCGGGTGCTGCTGGCCGGGCTGCCGGAGCCGGAGCTGGAGCGGTACCTGGCCGGCGCGGAGCTGCGGGCGCTGACGCCCCGGACCATTGCCGACGCCGGCGCGCTGCGCGCCGAGCTGGACCGGATCCGGCAGCAGGGCTACGCGCTGGTGGACCAGGAGCTGGAGACCGGCCTGCGCTCGGTGGCGGTGCCGATCTACCGGCCCGACGGCACGGTGGCCGCGGCGCTGAACGTGTCCATGCAGGTCCGCTACGAGGACACCGGCCGGAACCTGGACGAGGTGGTGGCCGAGGTGCTGCCGAAAATGCGGGCGGTGTCGCAGCAGGTCACCGAGGCGCTGCGCGCGACGCACTGAAGCCCCCGCTGCCGGGCGCGTCATGGCGCGCCAAATCTCTGTTAGACTTGATAACGATTGTTTTGTGTGGCAGTGGATGAAGGCCGTTTCCCGGTTCCGGGGGACGGGGCCTGTTTCCGGTCCGCGGGGTACTTGCGCGGCGAATGCCACACTTTTGCACGCCTACGGTCGCCCCACTTCCGCAGGAAGTGCGAAGACGACGAAAGCGCCCGGCCCCTTGGGACCTGCCGATCCGGCGGGAAACCAGCGGTGGGCAAAGTCCAACATAACGGAGAACACGAAAGTGCCTACGATTCAGCAGCTGGTCCGCAAGGGCCGGACTCCCAAGGTCGCCAAGACCAAGGCTCCCGCGCTTAAGGGCAGCCCGATGAAGCGCGGTGTCTGCACCCGCGTCTACACCACTACCCCGAAGAAGCCGAACTCGGCCCTGCGCAAGGTGGCCCGTGTCCGCCTCGCCGGCGGCATCGAAGTGACCGCCTACATCCCCGGCGTCGGCCACAACCTGCAGGAACACTCCATCGTGCTGGTGCGCGGCGGACGTGTGAAGGACCTGCCGGGTGTCCGCTACAAGATCGTCCGTGGTGCCCTCGACACCCAGGGCGTTAAGAACCGCAAGCAGGCTCGTAGCCGCTACGGCGCGAAGATGGAGAAGAAGTAATATGCCCCGCAAGGGTCCGGCCCCCAAGCGGCCGCTCGTTGTAGATCCCGTCTACGGTTCCCCGATGGTCACCCAGCTCATCAACAAGGTCCTGGTCGACGGGAAGAAGTCCACCGCCGAGCGCATCGTCTACGGTGCCCTGGAAGGTGCCCGTGCCAAGACCGGTGGCGATCCGGTGGCAGCGCTGAAGAAGGCCATGGACAACGTCCGCCCCACCCTCGAGGTCCGCTCCCGCCGTGTCGGTGGCGCCACCTACCAGGTGCCGGTCGAGGTCAAGCCCGGCCGTGCCACCGCCCTGGCCCTGCGCTGGCTGGTCGGCTACTCCAAGGCCCGCCGGGAGAAGACCATGACCGAGCGCCTGATGAACGAAATCCTGGATGCCTCGAACGGTCTTGGTGCCGCTGTGAAGCGCCGCGAAGACACCCACAAGATGGCCGAGTCCAACAAGGCCTTCGCCCACTACCGCTGGTAAAAGAGCGCAGCCGGCGGCGGCGGGCCCGCAACCCGGGTCCGCGCCGCCAGGTGCGGCTCACCTATAAAGGGAGACACTGTGGCACTCGACGTGCTTACCGACCTGAAAAAGGTCCGCAATATCGGCATCATGGCCCACATCGATGCCGGCAAGACCACCACTACAGAGCGCATCCTCTTCTACACCGGCGTGAACCACAAGATCGGTGAGACGCACGACGGTGCCTCCACCATGGACTGGATGGCCCAGGAGCAGGAACGCGGCATCACCATCACCTCCGCGGCCACCACCTGCTACTGGAACAACAACCAGATCAACATCATCGACACCCCGGGCCACGTGGACTTCACGGTCGAGGTGGAGCGCTCGCTGCGCGTCCTCGACGGCGCCGTGGCGGTGTTCGACGGTAAGGAAGGCGTCGAGCCGCAGTCCGAGACCGTGTGGCGCCAGGCCGACAAGTACAACGTCCCGCGCATCTGCTTCGTCAACAAGATGGACAAGCTGGGTGCGGACTTCTACTTCACCGTCGACACCATCATCAACCGCCTCGGGGCCAAGCCGCTGGTCATGCAGCTGCCGATCGGCGCCGAGAACGACTTCGAGGGCGTCGTCGACCTGCTCACCATGAAGGCCTTCACCTGGCGTGGCGAGACCAAGATGGGCGCCGAGTACGAGGTCGAGGAGATCCCGGCGGACCTGCAGGCCAGGGCCGAGGAATACCGCGCCCAGCTGGTCGAGGCCGTGGCGGAGTCCTCCGAGGAACTGATGGAGAAGTACCTCGAGGGCGAAGAGCTGAGCATCGACGAGCTCAAGGCCGGCATCCGCAAGCTGACCGTGAACTCCGAGATCTACCCGGTGTTCTGCGGTTCGGCGTTCAAGAACAAGGGTGTCCAGCCGATGCTGGACGCGGTCATCGACTACCTGCCCAGCCCGCTGGACGTGCCCAACGTCAAGGGCCACGACGTCCGCGACGAGGAGATCATCCTCGAGCGTCCGGCCGATGCCAATGCCCCGTTCGCCGCGCTGGCCTTCAAGGTGGTCACCCACCCGTTCTTCGGCAAGCTGACCTACATCCGCGTCTACTCCGGCAAGGCCGCCTCCGGCGCCCAGGTGATCAACTCCACCAAGGGCAAGAAGGAGCGCATCGGCAAGCTGTTCCAGATGCACGCCAACAAGGAGAACCCGGTGGAGGAGGTCACCACCGGCCACATTTACGCCGCGATCGGCCTGAAGGACACCACCACCGGCGACACCCTGTGCGACCCGAACAACCCGATCGTGCTGGAGTCGATGACCTTCCCGGAGCCGGTGATCTCCGTGGCCATCGAGCCGAAGACCAAGGGTGACCAGGAGAAGCTCTCCACCGCCATCCAGAAGCTCTCCGAAGAGGACCCGACCTTCCAGGTCTCCCTCAACGAAGAGACCGGCCAGACCGTCATCGCCGGCATGGGCGAGCTGCACCTGGACATCCTGGTGGACCGCATGCGCCGCGAATTCAAGGTCGAGGCCAACGTCGGCAAGCCGCAGGTCGCCTACCGCGAGACGATCAAGCGCGCCGTCGAAAAGGTCGACTACACCCACAAGAAGCAGACCGGCGGGTCCGGCCAGTTCGCCAAGGTGCAGGTGACCTTCGAGCCGCTGGACACCTCGGACGGCACGTTCTACGAGTTCGAGAACAAGGTCACCGGCGGCCGCATCCCGCGCGAGTACATCCCCTCCGTGGATGCCGGCATCCAGGACGCCATGCAGCTCGGCGTGCTGGCCGGCTACCCGCTGGTGGGTGTCAAGGCGATCCTGCTCGACGGCGCCTACCACGACGTCGACTCCTCCGAGATGGCGTTCAAGATCGCCGGTTCCCAGGTCCTCAAGGAAGGCGTCAAGCGCGCCAACCCGGTCCTGCTCGAGCCGCTGATGGCCGTTGAGGTCCGTACCCCCGAGGAGTACATGGGCGACGTCATCGGCGACCTGAACTCCCGCCGCGGTATGATCCAGTCCATGGAAGATGCCTCCGGCGTGAAGGTGGTGCGCGCCAACGTGCCGCTGTCCGAGATGTTCGGCTACATCGGCGACCTGCGGTCCAAGACCCAGGGCCGCGCCGTGTACTCGATGCAGTTCGACAGCTACGCTGAGGTCCCGAAGGCTGTTGCCGACGAGATCATCCAGAAGACGCGCGGCGAGTAAGTCGCGGCTGTCCGCCCGCCCGGACGGACAGCTGATCTGCAGGCGGCCGGAGGTTCCGGTTCCGGGACATCCGGCCGCCTGCGGCCCCAGGCTTCAGGCACCGCAACCGGTGCCGGCGGATGCCTGTAATTTCACCAAATATCAAAGCCCGACGTAGACTTGTTCAGGTTTCGGCAGCGAAAGGCGTTGCCGAAGAGCAATTCTTCTCAACACGTTCTAGGAGGAACCCGTGGCGAAGGCAAAGTTCGAGCGGACTAAGCCGCACGTCAACATCGGTACCATCGGTCACGTTGACCACGGTAAGACCACGTTGACCGCTGCCATTTCCAAGGTGCTTCACGACAAGTACCCCGATCTCAACGAGCAGCGTGACTTCGCAGCTATCGACTCTGCTCCGGAAGAGCGCCAGCGCGGTATCACCATCAACATCTCCCACATCGAGTACCAGACCGAGAAGCGCCACTACGCCCACGTTGACGCTCCCGGCCACGCCGACTACATCAAGAACATGATCACCGGCGCTGCCCAGATGGACGGCGCGATCCTCGTGGTCGCCGCCACCGACGGTCCGATGGCCCAGACCCGCGAGCACGTTCTGCTGGCCCGCCAGGTGGGCGTTCCCTACCTGCTGGTTGCCCTGAACAAGGCCGACATGGTCGAGGATGAGGAACTGCTCGACCTCGTCGAAATGGAAGTCCGTGAGCTGCTCAGCTCGCAGGGCTTCGACGGCGACAACGCTCCGGTCGTCCGCGTTTCCGGCCTGAAGGCCCTGGAAGGGGACCCGAAGTGGGTTGCCTCCATCGAAGAGCTGATGGAAGCCGTTGACGAGAACGTTCCGGACCCGGTCCGCGACAAGGACAAGCCGTTCCTGATGCCGATCGAGGACGTCTTCACCATCACCGGCCGCGGTACCGTGGTGACCGGCCGCGCCGAGCGCGGTACCCTCGCGATCAACTCCGAGGTTGAGATCGTGGGCATCCGCCCGATCCAGAAGACCACCGTGACCGGTATCGAGATGTTCCACAAGCAGCTCGACGAGGCCTGGGCCGGCGAGAACTGTGGTCTGCTGCTGCGCGGTATCAAGCGTGAAGACGTGGAGCGTGGCCAGGTTGTCGTCAAGCCGGGGTCGATCACCCCGCACACCGACTTCGAGGCCAACGTCTACATCCTGTCCAAGGACGAAGGCGGCCGCCACAACCCGTTCTACTCGAACTACCGCCCGCAGTTCTACTTCCGTACCACGGACGTGACCGGCGTCATCACCCTGCCCGAAGGCACCGAAATGGTTATGCCGGGCGACAACACGGAGATGACCGTCCAGCTCATCCAGCCGATCGCTATGGAAGAAGGCCTCGGCTTCGCCATCCGCGAGGGTGGCCGCACCGTGGGATCCGGCCGCGTTACCAAGATCCTGAAGTAACACCCGGTCCCGGACCAACGGAACCCCGCTGCAGCCGCAGCGGGGTTCCGTCGTTAACCGGGCCATCCGGCCCGGGTCAGGATTCCTGCGCGAGGTTCTGGTGCAGGCAGAGGATGTTGCCCTCGGTGTCGGTGAACCAGGCGCACTTCTGCTGCGCGCTCGTGGCGACGTGGTCCACCGTCTTCAGCCCGGGCAGGTCGTAGTCCTCGAACCTGATCCCGTGCCCTTCCAGCGACTTCATCTCGCTGGCCAGGTCCTCGACCTCGAAGCTGACCGAGGTGTGGTCGGACGTATCCGCCTCCGGCCTGACGATCAGCTCGATGGCCGGTCCGTCGCCGCCGGCGAGGATGCAGGTGCCGTCCTCCTGCATGCCCTTCGAGGCCAGCCCGAGGGACTTTTCGTAGAAATTCCGCGCACGCTCCATGTCCTTCACGGGCAGGATCGTGGTCATCTTCGCGGTGCTCAACATGATGCCATCCTCCTTCGAATTTCAGACATGCCGACAATTCCAGAATAGGCTCGCGGGCTCCCGCGGGAGCCCGCCGGCAGCGGAAAATCCGGCGGGCGTGCAGTAGCATCGGCTCCATGGAATGGGTGCTCTTCTGGATCGTCGCGGGCGTGGCGGCCGCGGTCGGCTCCGGCGTCCTGTGGGCCCGCCGGTACTTCCGCCACGAGATCGAGCGGGCCCGGCGGATCCGCCGGGCCAACCGCGGCGGGCGGCCGTAGCAGCGCCCGGAAGCCGCATCCCGACACGGGATGTTCGCCGCGCGGCTAGGACAGCCTTTGCGGCGCCTCCTCCACGGCGGACCTGAGCGAGGTCACCGACTGCAGCCACTTGTACGAGAGCTTGGGAATGCGCTTTTGGGCGGCGAAGTCCACGTAGACCAGCCCGAAGCGCTGGCTGAAGCCGGCGGCCCATTCGAAATTGTCCATCAGCGTCCAGACATAGTAGCCGCGCAAGTCGATGCCTTCGGCCGGGCCGCCCGGCGCCGTGGCCTCCAGCGCGGCGTTGATGTGGTCCCCGAGATAGTCCACGCGCTTCACGTCCGGCACCTCCGGTTCCCCGGTGAGCGCGTCCTCGACGACGACGTCGGTGAAGCTCGCGCCGCCCTCGGTGATGTACAGCGGCGGCAGCGCAGGGTAGCGCCGGGCCATTTCCGCCAGTGCCACCCCCAGGTACTGCGGTGCCACCGGCCAGCCGAAGCCGGTGCGGTCGTAGCCGGGCCAGCCGGTCATATGGAACGGCAGGTCCTGCGGGTCGTCGAGGAATTCCTCGGGCACACCCTCGGGCCTGGCATGCGGACCGGTCAGCGGGCCCGGGCCGGGGGCAATCCTGGAGGGAAAGTAGTAGTTCATGCCGTAGAAGTCCAGCGGCAGGTTCATCAGCGCGATGTCCTCGGGCGGAATCGCATGGAAGTAGGCCAGGAAGGGCGCCAGCAGGGGATTGAACTGCGGGTACCTGCCCAGCAGCACCGGATCCGAGAACATGGCGTTGAACAGGATGTCGTAGAGCTGGACCACCAGTTCGTTGCCGAAGCTCCCGGTGGCGGGCACGACGGGGGAGTAGACGTTGGTGATGCCGACTTCGCCCGGCACGTTGGCAGCACGCAGGGCCTGGACGCTCAGCCCGTGGCCGAGCAGCAGATGGTGCGCCGCCGGCAGGCACTCGAACAGGTGCGGGATGCCCGGGGCGTGCAGCCCGAGCCCGTAGCCGTTGAGGGTGACGGTGGTCGGCTCGTTGATCGTCACCCAGCGGTGCACCCGGTCGCCGAAGGCCTCCGCGGCGATGGCGGCAAAGTCCGCCAGCCGGTACGCCGTCTCCCGGTTGAGCCAGCCGCCTGCCTGTTCCAGCGGCAGGGGGGTGTCCCAGTGGTAGATCGTGCACATGGGCGAAATGCCGCGCTCCAGCAGCTGGTCCAGCAGCCGGTCGTAGAAGTCCAGCCCCTTGCGGTTCACCTGCCCCCGGCCGTCCGGCTGGATCCGGGGCCAGGACAGCGAGAAGCGGTAGGAGTCTGCGCCGAGGGCGTGGATCAGTTCCACGTCCTCGTACATCCGGTGGTAGTGGTCGCAGGCGACGTCCGCATTCGAGCCGTCGACGATCCGGCCGGGCTGGTGGCTGAAGGCATCCCAGCCCGAGGGGCCGCGGCCGTCCTCGGCCACGGCCCCTTCGATCTGGAAGGCCGCGGTGGCCACGCCCAGGACGAAATCCGCCGGCAGTTTCGCAGCGAGGCTTTCGGCGCTGATGCCCATGGTCGGCTCCTCCGGTCGGCAGTGGTTCGTTGGATGTAGCATTACACCCCCGGCGCCGCGCCGAAACCCCCGGGTTCCCCCTCCGGGCCGGATCGCGCGACGGTATTTGCCGCCGCGCCCGGTCCGGATCAGGGCCGGGGCCGGAGTCTGGCGTGCCGGGCCCGTGCGGCCGGGCAACCGGCGGCGATTCGCGTTTCGCGCGGATATCTGGCACACTGGATGACGTTGTTCAAGCGCTTTTGCGTGTCTTCAGGCGAGGCCGCGTCCCGCCCGGGATAATGCCCGGGGCCAGGGTCGGGTCCGAAGAAGGTATCTCAAGCCCAAATATAACCCACCCCAATCCTGCCGGGCGGAGTCTGCGGAATCTTCGCGACACGCCCGAGCGCGGGGGTCGGAGCCTCGGCAGGGTGAGGAACCCGGATCCTTCCGGATTCAGCCTGCTGGAGGGGCGCCAGATTTCGACGAGCTCGGTCACCGGGAAGGCCCGGTCGCGGGGCGGGGTCGGGATGCGGGGCGCATGCCAGAAATAAACAGAGCAGCACTGAGGAAAGAGAGCGGAGACGCCATGGCGGGACAGAAAATCCGCATCCGTCTGAAGTCATATGACCACGAGGTCATTGATGTTTCAGCACGGAAGATCGTTGAGACGGTCACGCGTGCAGGCGCAACGGTAGTGGGCCCCGTGCCGCTGCCGACCGAGAAGAACGTGTACTGCGTTATTCGTTCGCCGCACAAGTACAAGGACAGCCGCGAGCACTTTGAAATGCGCACGCACAAGCGTCTGATCGACATCATTGACCCCACGCCGAAGGCCGTTGACTCGCTCATGCGTCTCGACCTGCCTGCAGACGTGAACATCGAAATCAAGCTGTAAGGGGGCGCGGATTCATATGTCTACTTCGCTTACCCGCCAGGTTAAGGGCCTGCTGGGCACCAAGCTCGGCATGACCCAGGTTTGGGACGAGAACAACCGGGTTATTCCGGTGACCGTTGTCCAGGCCGACTCCAACGTCATCACCCAGCTGCGCAACGCCGAGAACGACGGCTACACCGCCATCCAGATCGGCTACGGCCAGATCGACCCGCGCAAGGTGACCAAGCCGCTCGCCGGCCACTTCGAGAAGGCCGGCGTGACCCCGCGCCGCCACCTCGTTGAGCTGCGCACCTCCGACGCCGAGTCCTACGAACTGGGCCAGGAGCTCTCCGTGGAGGTCTTCGAGGCAGGCCAGAAGGTCGACGTCGTTGGCACCACCAAGGGCAAGGGCTTCGCCGGTGTCATGAAGCGCCACGGCTTCTCCGGCGTCGGCGCCTCCCACGGTGCCCACAAGAACCACCGCAAGCCCGGTTCCATCGGCGGCGCCTCCACCCCGAGCCGCGTCTTCAAGGGCCTGCGCATGGCCGGCCGCATGGGCAACGTCCGCCACACCACGCAGAACCTGACCGTTCATGCTGTGGACGCCGAGAAGTCGCTGCTGCTGATCAAGGGCGCCGTTCCCGGTGCCCGCGGCTCGGTCGTCCTCGTCCGTACCGCAGTGAAGGGAGCCTGATCCAATGGCTAACACTGTCCGGGTTGACCTGCCTGCAGAGATCTTCGACGTCCAGACCAACGTGCCGCTGCTGCACCAGGTCGTCGTCGCCCAGCTCGCTGCAGCCCGCCAGGGTACCCACAAGACCAAGACCCGCGCCGAGGTCTCCGGTGCCGGCCGCAAGCCGTTCAAGCAGAAGGGCACCGGCCGCGCCCGCCAGGGTTCCATCCGTGCCCCGCACATGACCGGCGGCGGCGTTGTCCACGGCCCGACCCCGCGCGACTACAGCCAGCGCACCCCCAAGAAGATGAAGGCCGCCGCCCTGCGCGGTGCCCTCTCCGACCGGGCCCGCAACGGCCGCATCCACGTTCTGGACGCCCTGGTCTCCGGCGAGAAGCCGTCCACCAAGGCTGCCATCCAGGCGCTCCGGTCGGTCACCGACCGGAAGAACCTGCTCGTGGTGATCGAGCGCGACAACGATGTGGCGGCCCTGAGCCTGCGCAACATCACCGACGTCCACACGATCTACGTGGACCAGCTGAACACCTACGACGTGCTGGTCTCCGACGATGTGGTCTTCACCCAGGCCGCCTACGAGGCGTTTGTCGCAGCCAAGTCAGCTGACAAGAACACTGCCAAGGAGGACGCCAAGTGAGCGCGACCACCGCCAAGGACCCCCGCGACGTCGTCATTGCGCCGGTCGTTTCGGAGAAGAGCTACGGCCTGATCGACGAAGGCAAGTACACCTTCCTGGTCGACCCGCGCTCGAACAAGTCCGAGATCAAGTTCGCCGTGGAGAAGATCTTCTCCGTCAAGGTCGACTCGGTCAACACCATCAACCGTGCCGGTAAGCGCAAGCGGACCAAGTTCGGATGGGGCCAGCGCAAGAGCACCAAGCGTGCGATTGTCACCCTGAAGGAAGGCACAATCGACATCTTCGGCGGTCCGCTTTCCTAAGCGGAGACCACTTTAACGAGGAAATGAACTATGGGAATCCGTAAATACAAGCCGACGACGCCGGGCCGCCGCGGCTCGAGCGTGGCCGACTTTGCCGAAATCACGCGGTCGACGCCGGAAAAGTCACTGGTGCGCCCGCTGTCCAAGTCGGGCGGCCGCAACAACAGCGGCAAGATCACCACCCGGCACAAGGGTGGCGGACACAAGCGCCAGTACCGTCTGATCGACTTCCGCCGCCATGACAAGGACGGCGTGCCGGCCAAGGTCGCGCACATCGAGTACGACCCGAACCGCACCGCGCGCATCGCGCTGCTGCACTACGTGGACGGCACCAAGCGCTACATCATCGCGCCGAACAGGCTGGGCCAGGGCGACATGGTCGAGGCCGGCCCGAACGCCGACATCAAGCCGGGCAACAACCTGCCGCTGCGCAACATCCCGGTCGGTACCGTGATCCACGCCGTGGAGCTGCGTCCGGGCGGCGGCGCCAAGATGGCCCGCTCCGCCGGTGCCTCCGTGCAGCTCGTTGCCAAGGAGGGCCGCTTCGCCCAGCTGCGTCTGCCTTCCGGCGAAATCCGCAACGTGGACGTGCGCTGCCGCGCCACGGTGGGCGAGGTCGGCAACGCCGAACAGTCCAACATCAACTGGGGCAAGGCCGGCCGCCTGCGCTGGAAGGGCATCCGCCCGACCGTCCGCGGTGTGGCCATGAACCCGGTGGACCACCCGCATGGTGGTGGTGAGGGCAAGACCTCCGGCGGCCGCCACCCGGTCAACCCCAACGGCAAGCCCGAGGGCCGCACCCGCCGCCCCAAGAAGGAAAGCGACAAGCTCATTGTGCGTCGCCGTCGTACTGGCAAGAACAAGCGATAGGAGCCTGGGAACATGCCACGCAGCCTGAAGAAAGGCCCCTTCGTCGACCAGCACCTCTACGTGAAGGTTGCTGCCGAGAACGAAAAGGGCACCAAGAACGTCATCAAGACCTGGTCCCGCCGTTCGATGATCATCCCCGACATGCTCGGGCACACGATCGCCGTGCACGACGGACGCAAGCACATCCCGGTGTTTGTCACCGAGTCGATGGTCGGGCACAAGCTCGGCGAATTCGCCCCGACGCGGACTTTCCGCGGCCATGTGAAGGACGACCGTAAGGGCAAGCGCCGCTAGGCGCTGCTCGTACGGCAGAAGACGAGAGAAGGAAAGCAATGGAAGCCAAGGCTATTGCGCGCCACATCCGCGTAACGCCTATGAAGGCCCGGCGCGTCGTCAACCTTGTTCGTGGCAAGCAGGCGAATGAGGCTCTGGCAATTCTGAAGTTCGCCCCGCAGGCGGCTTCGGAGCCGGTATCGAAGGTACTCGCGTCGGCGGTTGCCAACGCCCGCGTCCTCGCGGACCGCGACGGCATCGCCTTTGACGAGCGCGACCTCTACATCAGCGAGGCATTTGTTGATGAGGGCCCGACCATGAAGCGGTTCCAGCCGCGTGCCCAGGGCCGCGCGTACCGCATCAACAAGCGGACCAGCCACATCACGGTTGTCGTCGCCACCCCGGAGAAAGAGGAGGACCAGTAAGTGGGACAGAAAGTCAACCCGCACGGATTCCGACTCGGTATCACCACCGACCACGTTTCCCACTGGTTCGCTGACAGCAACAAGGCCGGGCAGCGCTACAAGGACTTCGTCCGCGAGGACGTAAAGATCCGCCAGCTCATGTCCACGGGCATGGAGCGCGCCGGCATCGCCAAGGTGGAGATCGAGCGCACCCGTGACCGCGTCCGCGTGGACATCCACACCGCGCGTCCGGGCATCGTGATCGGCCGCCGCGGCGCCGAGGCCGACCGCATCCGCGGCGAGCTGGAGAAGCTGACCGGCAAGCAGGTGCAGCTGAACATCCTCGAGGTCAAAAATCCCGAGATCGAGGCGCAGCTGGTGGCCCAGGGCGTTGCCGAGCAGCTGACTTCCCGCGTGGCCTTCCGCCGCGCGATGAAGAAGGCCATGCAGTCCGCGCAGCGGGCCGGTGCCAAGGGCATCCGCGTACAGTGCTCCGGCCGCCTGGGCGGGGCTGAAATGAGCCGTTCGGAGTTCTACCGCGAAGGCCGTGTGCCGCTGCACACCCTGCGCGCGAACATCGACTTCGGTTTCTTCGAGGCCAAGACCACCTTCGGCCGCATCGGCGTGAAGGTCTGGATCTACAAGGGCGACGTCACCGCCAAGGAACTGGCTGCCCAGCAGGCCGCCGCTCCGTCGTCCCGCGGCCGCGGCGACCGTCCGGGCCGCGGCCCGGCGGACCGCGGCGACCGC
>NZ_JBHTML010000078.1:0-17458 GCF_042679445.1 Arthrobacter sp. GCM10027362 | reverse complement strand
GGACGACGGCGACCACCACCGTGTCCAGGGGCCCGGCATCGGCCGCCGCGGTGGTGGCGGCCAGCACCAGCCCGGAGGAGGCGGTGACGGCCCCGCCGTGCGGGGAGACAAGCACCGGGGTGTACGGGTGGCCGGCCTGGACCGCGTGGTGCAGCACCTCGCCGGGGCCGCTGACATCCAGCATGGTCACGCCGTCGAACACAACGAAGCCAACCCGCTGCGTCATGTCCGGATCTGTGGTTTTTGTGGCTGCATGGACATGGCACCAGCCTACCGCGCCGGGCGAAGCTGGAAGGGACCATTGACCGGACGGAAAGGAATACATCATGGCTGAATCGATCGCCGGCGTTCAGATCCCCGACAGCACCCTGGCACGGGAGGCGACCGAGCTGGTGCGCGACGCCGCTTCGCCGCTGCTGTTCGACCATTCCCGGCGGGTGTTCGTGTTCGGGGCGCTGCGCGGCCGCGGGCAGGGCCTGGAGTTCGACCCCGAGCTGCTCTACGTGGGGGCGATGTTCCACGACCTGGGGCTGACTGAAAAGTTCCGCCGCACCGACCAGCGCTTCGAGATCGACGGCGCCGACGAGGCCCGCCGGTTCCTGCACTCCCACGGCATCACCGGGGAGCCGGCGGACCGGGTCTGGACGGCGATCGCCCTGCACACCACCCCGGAGATCCCGCTGCACATGGCCCCCGAGGTGGCCCTGGTCACCCGCGGCGTCGAACTGGATGTCCTGGGCATCGGCTACGACGCCGTCTCCGACGAACAGCGCGCGGCCGTGGTCGCGGCCCACCCCCGTCCGGACTTCAAGAACGAGATCCTCGCGGCATTCACCGAAGGCCTCAGGGACCGCCCTCAGACCACGTTCGGCAACGTCAAGGCCGATGTGCTCGCCCATTTCGTCCCGGGGTTCCAGCGCGGCGACTTCGTGGAAGTCATCAAGAACTCCGACTGGCCCGAATGATCGGCTGATCCCTGCCCGGTAACGAACCCGGCCAGCTCCGCGGGCGGGTTCACCGCGATGGCCTCGAAGCCGTCCGCGTCCAGGCCCTCAAGCACCGGGGCGTCGGCCCGGGGTGCGCGGGCGGCCATGCTCAGGTGTGCCACCCGGTGCAGCAGCCCGCGCGCCTCAGGGAGCACGCTGAACGGGTGGCCATACCAGCCGCCGGCGGACTGGCCGGCGGTGACCCGGTCCGGGCCGCCGCCGAGGGCTGCGATGTTGGTGTTGACGCAGCGCGGCGCGCAGAGCAGGTCCTCATGCGGAAGGTGGGGCCCGGCGGTCGGGGCGAGGTGTCCCACGGAGCCGATCCGGTAGTTGGCGCTGCCCACCACCGTGCCTCGCGTGCCAGCCGGGCGCCGTCGTGCCACTCATTTTCAGGGCAGTAGGACACCATTTGGGTAGGGCGCAGCGGGTCCGCCCGGAGACATGGGATCTTAGCGGGAGAGCAGCAGTGCTTCGCCCTGGCCGCCGCCGCCGCACAGGGCCACGGCGGCCCTGCCGCCGCCGCGGCGGAGCAGTTCGTGCACGGCCGAGACCACCAGGCGCGCCCCGGAGGCGCCGATGGGGTGGCCGAGGGCGATCGCCCCGCCGTTGATGTTGACCCGGTCCAGCCCGACACCGAGTTCGGCTGCCGAGTGCAGGGCCACCGAGGCGAAGGCCTCGTTGATTTCGAGGAAGTCCAGGTCCCCGGCCGTCCAGCCGGCCCGGTCCAGCGCCTGGCGGACGGCACGGGCGGGCTTGTCGGGCAGGGACGTGTCGGGGCCGGCGATCTGTCCGGCGGCACCGACGGTTGCCAGGGCCGTCAGGCCGTGGGCCTCTGCGTAGCCGCGGGTGGTCAGGACGACGGCGGCTGCCCCGTCGGTGAGTGGGGAGGCGTTGCCGGCGGTGACGGTTCCGGCGGGGGAGAAGGCAGGTTTCAGCCTGGCCAACACTTCGGCGGTGGTATTTGCCCGGACCCCCTCATCCGCCACTGCCAGCACGGCTTCGCCGCGGCGCTGGGGCACCTTGACGGGAACGATTTCCGCATCGAAGAGGTGGTTGGCCTGTGCCGCCGCTGCCCGCCGATGCGAAGCTGCAGCGACCCGGTCCTGCTCGGCGCGGGAAAGCTGCAGGCGTTCATTGGCCCGGTCCGTGGCCAGGCCCATGGATTCGCGGTCGAAGGCATCGGTCAGGCCGTCGTGGGCGGCCGAATCCACCAGCGTCGCATTGCCGTAGGGCGTGCCGGAGCGGGAGCCGGCCAGCAGGTGCGGGGCGTTGCTCATGGACTCCTGGCCGCCGGCGACCACGACCTGGGCCTCGCCCAGGCGCAGCAGCCGGCCGGCCTCGATGACGGCGGCCAGCCCCGAAAGGCACACCTTATTAATGGTGGCGGCATGGGCGGTCAGGGGAATGCCGGCGGCCGCGGAGGCCTGCCGGGCCGGATTCTGGCCCGCGCCGGCCTGGACCACATGTCCCATGAACACGGCATCGACGGCATTGGGGGAGAGGCCGGCCTGGTCCAGGGCGCCGGCGCTCGCGGCTGCGCCGAGCTCGACGGCGGACAGGGCGGCGAGCCGGCCCATCAGCCGGCCCTGCGCCGTCCTGGCGGCTCCCACGATGACGATGTCCTGGTGATGGTCCATGTGTGCTCCTGAAAGTATGGCGGGGCGGTGTGTTCCGGCCGTGATGAGAAGACTGTCAGCTTTTCTGTGCGCCGGCCGTCGGGGGTTGATGGGCTGGGCCGTGGTCAGGGGGCGTAGTCGTAGAACCCGGCGCCGCTCTTGCGCCCGAGCCTTTTTTGGGCGACGAGGTCGGCGACGGTTGGGTTAGGCGCGTCGGCGGGGTCGCCGGTTTCGGCGTGGGTGACCTGGGCGATGAAATCGATGACGTCGAGGCCGACCATGTCCATGAGTTCGAACGGCCCCATGGGGTGTCCGAGGGCGGTGCGAGCGGTGCTGTCGATGTCTTCAATGCTGGCAACGCCCGCCTCGCGCAGGGCCAGGGCTTCGCGCTGTACCGCGCGCATAAGACGGTTGGCGATGAACCCGGGAATCTCCCGATTAATCAGCACCGGTTTCTTGCCCAGCCGGCGGGCGAGTTCCATGGTGGTGTCCACGGTGGCCTGCGACGTGGCCTCGTGCCGGACGACCTCCACGCACTTCATGACGAGGGCGGGATTGAAGAAGTGCATGTTGCACACGTTCTCGGGACGAGGGGTTGCCGCGGCAAGCTTGGAGGAACCCAGGGTTGAGGAATTGGTGGACAGGACTGCATGGGCCGGGGCCAATCGGCCCAGGGTCTGGAAAATCCGGGTCTTGACGTCGATTCGCTCGGTGGCGGCTTCTATAACGAAATCGGCTGTGACGGCGGCCGTTTCCAGCTTCGTGGTGTGGGCCAGCCGTCCCAAGGCGGCATCGGCGGCCGCCTGGTCCAGCTTGCCCTTCACGACCCGGACGCCGGCCCATTGGGCCAGATCAGCGTGGGCGGCAGCGAGCATATCCGCCGAGATGTCCTGAATGGTGGTTGGGTAACCGGCCAGGGCCGCGGACATGGCGATCTGGCGGCCCATGGTGCCGGCTCCGATAACCAGCACCTGCCGGATGTTCTCGATCTGTGGCTGGCTTGTTTCACTTGTCATGGCTTGCCTCCAGGGGGAGCGGGTGGTTACGGCCGGCAGGGGTAGTTGCGCGGAATAAAGGTCCTGGTCTTCCCCAGTAGTCCGCGACCTGCCAAGGTAGGGTGGCGGCGGCCGCGTTGCAGGTGTCTTGGACATCCTGACCGGGCTCCGGAATCTGCCCCGTGGGATGCCGCAGCTTATCTGTTCCGCTACCGGAAGGCCGGTTGGCCGGTGATGTGGTTGCCCAGGATCAGGGTGTGGACTTCGTCCGTGCCCTCATAGGTGCGCACGGATTCGAGGTTGTTCGCGTGGCGCAGCGGAGAGTAGTCCAGCGTGATGCCGTTGCCGCCCAGGATGGTGCGGGCTTCGCGGCAGATCCTGATGGCTTCGCGGCAGTTGTTGAGCTTGCCCACGGAGATCTGCACAGGCTCCAGGGCTCCGGCGTCCTTGAGCCGGCCGGTGTGGATGGCCAGCAGGGTGCCCTTCTGGATTTCCAGCAGCATGTTGACCAGCTTTTCCTGGGTCAGCTGGTAGGCCGCCAGCGGCTTGTCGAACTGCAGCCGCTCGAGCGAGTACTTCAGGACCTCCTCGTAGCTGTCCCGTGCAGCGCCCATGGCGCCCCAGATGATGCCGTAGCGGGCCTCGTTCAGGCAGGAGAACGGGCCGCGCAGGCCTTTCGCCTTCGGCAGCCGGGCGTCCGCGGGCAGGCGCACGTTGTCCAGCCGAATATCACACTGGATCGAGGCACGCATGGACAGCTTCGGTTCGATCGGCGCGGCGCTGAAGCCGGGCGTCTCCGTGGGGACGAGGAAGCCGCGCACTCCGTCGTCGGTCGCGGCCCAGATCACCGCGACCTGCGCGATGGACGCAAGCCCGATCCAGCGCTTGGCGCCGTTGAGAACCCAGCCGTCGCCGTCGCGGACGGCCGTGGTCTGCATGCTTGAGGGGTCCGATCCGGCGGTCGGTTCGGTCAGGCCAAAGCAGCCAATGATCTCGCCTCTGGCCATGCCCGGAAGGTAGGCGTTCTTCTGCTCTTCCGAGCCCCACTTGTGGATGGCGCTCATGGCCAGTGAGCCCTGGACCGAGACGAAGGTGCGCAGGCCGGAATCGCCCGCTTCCAGTTCCATGGCCGCGATGCCGTATTCGACGGCGGAGCGTCCCGGGCAGCCGTAGCCCTTCAGATGCATGCCGAGCAGGCCCAGCCGGCCCATCTCGCGGGCAATTTCGACCGGGAAGTGCGCCTCTTCATACCACTGCTTGATGTTCGGCTTGATCCGGTCCCGGACAAAGCCGCGCACGGTATCACGCAGCGCCAGTTCTTCGGCGCTGAGGAGGCCGTCGAGCTTCAGCACATCGGAGTTGGCCGTCACTTCAGGTGCAGCGGCCGTGATTGGTGCGGTCTCGGTGGCGAGGGTGTTCAATTCATCTCCTCTGTAGGACGGAATACTTAGATGCCGGCCGGGTGTCCGGCCGGAGTGCGTAGCTCAGCCTGCGTGGAACATGGCCGTGCCACCGGACAAGACGACCGCTTCGCCTGCTGCGACCTCGAAATACACACGGCCGTCCTGGTGGGCGGAGGCGATCCGGAGCTTCTGGCCGGGCAGCACCGGGGCGGATAGCCGCACGTCCAGCTCCTTCAGGTCGGCAGGATGGACACCAACCTGTCCGGCAATTTCCCTGGCGGCGATGCCCACAGTGCAGAGGCCGTGGAGGATCGGACGGTCGAAGCCGTTGGATTTGGCCACGGCGGGATCAATGTGTACCGGATGCCGGTCACCGGTCAGGCGGTACAGGGCTGCCAGGTTCGGTGAGGTCTGGAAATCGGTCGAGTGCGTCGGTTCGGGGCGTTCTGCCGCGGACGACGAGGGGCCGCGGTCTCCGCCCCAACCGCCAACGCCGGGCAGGAAGATGTTGTACGTCGCCGTGAAGAATTCCGAGGTCACCTCGATCTCCACGATCGAGGCCTTGCCCTTGTCGTAGACATTGGCCACACGACCGGTCATCACGATGGTGCCCCAGGCCGGCAGCGGCTTGCGCACGACGAGACGTTGGGAGGCATGCAGGGAGCGCTTGGGGTCGTAGGCGCCGAGTCGGCCAGCGGCCTCCACGGCCCAGAGGCCCAAGGCGCACGCATAGGTCGGCAGGGTGCGCAGGTCCCGTTCGTAGACGAGGTCCAGGTCATCGGGGGCGGCACCGACGGCCAGGGCGTAGAGGATGACCGCCGTATCGTCGTAGGTGGCAGTGTGCTCCCCGAGGTCGGCGCCGGCCAGATCTGCCAGTGAAAGGGTCATGGTGTTGCTCATCGGTAGGCTGCCTCTCCAGTATCGGCGTACCCCAGGGCAGGGGGCGTGGATTTCGTCACCAATGAACCTGTCCAGGGACGGGAAGCCGTGCGGCCGGCCGTTTTCTTCGGGTCAAGCGGAGTTCTCACGGAGGCGTCCTCTTCTTCTCGGGAGCGGGAGTCAGGAATGTCGGGCTTTGGCTTGCCGGATGGCCTGCGCCCGGGCGGGCGAATCGAGCAGGTCTTTCCGCCGTTGCTGCCACGTGGCCTCGTTGTACTGGTTGGAGTCGAGCGTGTTCAGGAGTTCGCAGGTACTGGCCAAGGCGTCGAGGTGGTCCGGTGACAAGGTTGCCAACGCCTGGGTTGCCCGGTCGAGCGCAGTGCCGGTGGGAACGACCCTGCTGAACAGCCCGGCCACGAGGGCGTCGGCTGCGTCAAAACGTTCGCCCAGCAGGAGCAGGCGACGTACCGAATCCCGCGGAAAGGTATCGGCCAGCCAGGCGATGGCGCGCGGGCTGTAGAGCAGGCCGAGTCGGACGGCGGGGATCTGGAGGAAACTCCCGTCCCCGGCAATGCGGAGGTCGCAGGCGAGTGCGAGATGCGCGCCGGCACCCATGCAGGGCCCTTCAAGCGCCGCCACGACCGGAATCCGGCTGGACAGGATCGCCTCCGCGACGCGTTCGACCGCGTTGTCAAAGTCGATGTCACGGCTTGTGCCGGTCAGGTCCCTGAAGTCGGCTCCTGCGCTGAAAGAGCCGCCCGACCCCGAGATGACGATCCCGGTAGCTCCCTCAAGGTCCTCCGTGAGGGCCTTCGACAGCTCATGGAGCAGGTCGAAGGACAACGAGTTCCTGCGCTCCGGTGCGTCCAGGACCAGCGACACCACATGCCCGATCCGCTCCTTGGCCACGTACCGGGTCATGGCGTCGGCGCCGTCGTGCGGCTCCAGCGGGACACCACGGCCAGCTGGTCGAAGCCTATCGCCTCCTCGAGATCCTCGGAGACGTCGAGCAGCAATTGCTCGGCTCCGGGAGCCACGACCAACTGGGCCCCTACGGGCAAACCATCCGCGAAACCACAGGGCAGGGAGGCGGCCGCCACGCCGGCGACGTTGAAGGGAACGGCGAACGGGAAGGCCCCCCACAACTGGTCGACCTTCCGGCCGTCGATGTGCGATGGACGCTCGCCCAGCGGAAACGGCGGGACAGCCGTCGCCGGTGTGAGGATCACGTCGTAGCGTGTGAAGAGTGCGGCGATGCGCTGCCGGTACTGCGGCAGCAGTTCGCGGGCCCGTGCCACCGCGGCGGGATCCAGGGCGAGGGCCGCCTTCAGGGAGGACCGTTCGTACCTCGTGAGCTGGTCGGCGTGACGGGTCAGCAGGTGGCCGCGTTCGCGGTGTTCGTCCTCGAGGACGAGCGGACCGAACACATCGTTCCAGCCCTCGAGCGGCAGGTCGGTTTGGATTACCTCGTGCCCGAGCGCGGACAGTTGCCGGGCGACAGCATCCACGGCCTGGGCCACACCGGGGGCGACGGGCCGGCCCTCGGGCCGGGCGCAGTAGGCGACGCGCAGCTTCGGCACGGTCCCTCTGGCGTAGTCACGGCCGGCGAGAACCCCCAGGAGCGGCCTGGCATCGGCCACCGTGCTGGTCATTGGTCCCGCACCGACGAAGTCGGTCATGGCACGGAAGCCCTTCTCGTCGGGGCACAGGCCAGGCGAGGTCTTGAGGCCGTACACGCCGCAGAAGGCGGCGGGAATGCGGATCGACCCGCCGCCGTCGGACCCCACGGCAACGGCCGACAGCCGGGCGGCCACGGCGCTAGCCGAACCACCGCTGGAGCCCCCGGGCGTCCTGGTAACGTCCCAGGGGTTTACCGTATCCGGGCCGAGCAGGTTGTCGCTGGTGGCCGATTGCCCGAACTCCGCGGTGTTCGTCTTGCCGGTGAACACGCTGCCGGCGGCCCGGAGGCGGCGGACCACGCCCGAGTCGGACTTGGAGACCAGGTCGCGGTAAACCACGGAGCCGAGCGAAGTCGGAACGCCGGCCACGTGGAAGGCATCCTTGACGGCAATCGGTATGCCTGCGAGGGCACCGGCCGGCTCGGCGGCCGCGAACTGGCGTTCGGCCTCCGTTGCCCGGGCCAGCGCCGTGTCGGCCATGACGGTGACGAAGGCGTGAAGATCCGGGTCGACCTCATCGATCCTTTCGAGGAATGCCGTGGTGACCTCGACGGGGCTGAGCTCGCGGCGTCGATACGCGGCGCCCAGCTCTGCCACGGTGAGGTTGATCAACTCATCCATGCGGGTGCACCCCTCCGCTTACGCCATACACTTCACCCGTGATGTACCCGGCCTGGTCGGAGGCGAGGAAGGCCACGAGACCGGCCACGTCCTCGGGCTGGCCGATGCGGCCCACCAAGGAACGGTTCTCGGCGTAGCCGGCGAAGAACTCCTCCGGATAGATCTTCCGCAGGAAGTCGTTGTAGATCAGGCCCGGCGTGACCGCATTGGCCCGGATGCCGTGCTTGCCGTTCTCGGCGGCGGTGACGCGGGTCAGGGCCAGGACGCCCGCCTTGGCGGCGGAGTAGGCTGCCCCGTGTTCGGTGGACGTCTCGTAGGCGGCGATGGAGCTGATGTTGACGATCGCCCCGCTGCCGGCCTGGATCATGTGCGGCAGTGCGTAGCGGGTGCAAAGGAATGTTCCCGTGAGGTCGACGTCGAGGCACTTCTGCCAGGTCTCGAGGGACATCTGCGCGACGGGTTCGATCTTCGACCAGCCCGCGTTGTTCACCAGGACGTCGATGCGTCCGCGTCGGTCCATTACCGTCTGGATGGCGGACTGCACGGCCGGCTCGTCCGTGACATCCAGCGGAACGGCGAGGAACTCCCTGCCGTGCTGTTCGGTAAGCCGCTCGGCTGACTCCTTGCAGCGGCGTTCATGGGCGTCGGTCACCACAACGTCGTAGCCGTCCGCAGCGAGGCGTCCGGTGATGGCCGCGCCGATGCCGGCTCCGGCCGCTGCGGTGACGATGGCTACTTTCCTGGGTTCGGTCATGTCTTCTCCTCGAGAGTCTGGGTGTACTGGCTGGTGGTGCCGTTTCCTGGTGCGGCCTAGTTCCGTCCGGCGATTGCCTCGCGCAAGACCGCCGTCACGGCCGAGGGATTGTCGACGTTCATGAGGTGGCCGGCGTTCGGGACCTCCCGATAGGTGACGTCGGACAGGGCATCGACGATGATCCGGGCCGCCTTGGCCGGGCAGAACGCATCGTGGTCGGCACCGATGACATCTACATGGGTTGTGATGTCCGCGAGCCTCGGGGTCAGCGGTGACTCGTGGAGGGCGGCCATGGCGCGTGCGGCATTCACATAGCCGGTCCCGTCGCCAATGGCCGCGAGCCGTGCTTTGGTAACCACGTCGAGCTCGTCCGTGGCCGTGTACAGGGCGGCCGCGGTGTCGTCGCGAATGGCGTTCCGGAATTCCCGGGACGTCGTGTCGCCGGCCATTTCGATGCGGTTCACATAGAACTGGACAGCGCTTCGCCCGACCAGGGAAGAGGTACCCAGGACTACGGTCCGGCGCACCAGGTCGGGTCGTTCGGCGGCGGCCCATAGGGCAACCGTTCCGCCGAGGGAGAACCCCACGACAATGGCCGGGCCGGTGACCTGTTCGAGGAACCCGACCAGGTCCTGTCCGAGCTGCTCCAACGTGCCGGCGCCCTCTCCCGTGGTGGTGGCCCCATGGCCCCGAAGGTCGTAGGCGAACGTGTGCAGGCCCGACAGGTCGGCCTGCGTGCCGCTCCAGCTGTCCCGTCCCTCGGCGAGCCCGTGGATGAGGACCACGGGACCGTCACCGGTGTCGGAGCCAGCCGTTTCCGAGTATGCAACCTGGATGTCGTTGATGGCAACGGTCTTCATGTGCGCTCCCCGGGGGTGCCTCATGGCGCGTTCCGTTCCGTAGATGGTGAAGGGGTGGGTCTTGATGTCTCTAGTCTCGGCCACACCGCCATCATGGACAGCCCGGCGGGAGAAGTCAAGAGACTGATGTCGCTTTTTTAAAATCTGCTGGGTAATGTGTTCATGTACTTGCGAAAGCCTTGGCCGGATGAGATCCGTCGGAGCAAAGGAAGACCAGTGACTGCTGAACCCACGACGCCCAAGGGGCGGCGTACCCGAGAACACCTCGTGAGCGCCGGGAGGGCGGTTTTCGCCCGGGACGGCTACGTCAATGCCCGGATGGGCGACGTTGCGATCGAGGCCGACATCTCGATGGGCGGTCTGTACCGGTACTTCAAGAACAAGGAAGACCTCTTCGCCCAAGTGATTGAGGACCTCCACGAGCAGCTCTTCGAGGCCAGTGCCTCGCGGGAGCACAATTTCCGCGAGGATCCCTATCAGTCGTTGCTTGCATCGAACCGCGGGTACCTGGAGATCTACAGCGAGAACCGCGACGTCATGCGGGCCTTCATCCAGGCCGCGCACGTGGAGAAGCGGTTCCAGGACATCTGGTGGAACATGCGCAACCGCCATGTCGAACGCTTTGCCGGCGCCCTGTCCCGCGCCCATGGCATCACGGAGATCGACGGCGTGGACGTCCGGCTCCATATCGAGTCCATGGCGTGCATGGCGGAGCAGTCGGCCTATGTCTGGTTTGCCCAGGATAGCCTGCACGGGGGCGCGGTCTCCGTCGATGATGCGGCCCGGTCCATCACCCACAGCTGGTACACCACCTTCTTTGCGCACCGGGCCTGCTAATCACCCAGGCCGAGGGCGCGCGGATCCGGGGGTGCGCGGCGCGGCGGGGGCAGGCCGGTTCTTCATTGACCCTGCATGCCCGCCTCCGGGCTGCCCGTCCGCTGAGGACCCGGGATGGTCCGCTCATCGAATCTCCCCGAGGGGGTGAATCCTTCCCGCCAGCAGGCGTCCCCGCATCCAGAACCGGCCGGGCTGCTTCGGATGGAAAAAAAGCGACATCACTCTCTTGACCGCGCATGAGACGTGCGTCATAGTTGGGGGACAATTACTGAGTTGCGAGGGCGGGCCAATGAGTCGCCGCACACCGCCAACCATCTGACTTTTGAGAAGGAGACGTCATGCCCACTTCCGAACTGGCTGGACGTGCTGGGGAAGCTCCCGTGCCAGGAGGGCTGGGAACAGACGAGGCCACGACCGGGATCTGGGAGGACTTCCTGGTGCTGCTGTCCCGGGAACCCCACGCCACCGCGGTGCTGGACGACCGGGGCAACCACATGACCCGCGCTCAACTGGAGGCGTTGTCCTCTGAGATCGCCGGGGAAATGCAGGCGAAGGGACTCGTCGCCGGAGACGTCGTGATCATCTGCATGCCCAACTGGACCGAGTGGCTCGCCGTCTACCTGGCCGCCCTGCGCGCGGGGCTGGTTCCGGGTACGTTGCCCGTTACCTCGGATCCCGGTTCGATCGCGTACGTGGCCAACCTCGTCGGGGCCCGGGCCGTGTTCCTCCCGTCCTCCCACCGCGGGCGGTCCTTCGAAGGCGAGGTCGACCACCTTGCCGAAACCGTGGGGCGGCGGCTCCAGGCCATGTTCGTCGCCGGCGACCAAAATGGGCGCTACTGGCGGACCATCGAGGGGCCCGAGCCGGTGCTGCCTGACTATCCGGGCGGTATGGCGCACATCCTGTTCTCTTCGAGCACCACCGGCCGCTCCAAGGCGATCGCCCACTCCGAATCCAGCCTGCGCGCTTACAACCAAGCCGTTATCGACCGGTACGGTGTCACCGGTGAGCAGTCGATCTTCATGCCCTCCCCGTTGGGCCACAGCACCGGTTTTTGGCACGGGGCGCGCATGTCCATCATGGTCGGAGCGCCCCTGGTCCTTCAGGACCGCTGGGAACCGCAGCGCGCGCTGGAACTGGTCGCCGCAAACAACTGCGGGATCACCGTTGCGGCCACGCCGTTCCTCACCGATCTCGTCGACGCCGGGTGGCACGCCGAAACCGCCAAGCTGCAGGGCATGCGGGCCTTTATCTGCGGAGGCGCCCCCATTCCGCCGTCTCTGATCGAGAAGGCCCAGCTGCAGATGCCTGACACCCACATCTGCTCGATCTGGGCGATGAGCGAAGGCGGAGCCACCTCGAGTCTGTTCGAAGACTCCGTGGACCGGGTGGCGAACACCTGCGGCCGCGTGATGGCCGGCACCGAGCTGGAAGTCCTCAACGGCGATGTGATCGCCCCTCGAGGCTCCGAAGGCGAGATCGTCATGAAGAGCCCGTCGTTGTTCCTGGGCTACATCAACCAGACAGAGATGTATGAGAAGTCCTTTACCCGGGAAGGGTACTTCCGCACCGGTGACGTCGGCATCGTCGACGACAACGGCTATCTGAAGATCACCGGCCGCCTCAAGGACATCATCATCCGCGGTGGTGTCAACATCTCTCCCGTCGAGATCGAATCCGCCTTGGCCGGCCACGACAAGATCGCCCGCGTCGCGGTCGTGGGGCAACCCGATGACCGTATGGGCGAACGCATTTGTGCCGTCATCCAGCCGGTTGGAACCCCGCCGAGCTTCGAGGAACTCCTGGATTGGCTGGGGGACCGCAACGTTCCCCGGCGCCTGTGGCCCGAGTCGATCCGCATCGTCGATTCCATGCCGGAGACCCCGGCGGGGAAGATCCGCAAGAACGTGCTCCGTCAGGACCTCCCCGGTCGTTTCTGATCAAGGGTCCCATCGCGAGCGGTTATTCGAACCGTTCGCCCCTCCCTGTGCGACCGGCGTCTTCGCCGCACTCACCTTCGCCGTTGAAAGGCAATCATCATGGCATCAACGCAGCAAAACGGTTTTGGCAACAAGCAGCAAAAGCGCGCTTTCATCGCCAGCCTTGTTGGTACCACCGTCGAATGGTTCGACTTCTTCATCTACGCCACGGCCGCGAGTCTCGTCTTCTCCACCATCTTCTTCCCGGACTTCGGTTCCAATGTAGGCCTCCTGGCCTCCTTCGCCACCCTGGGGGTCGCGTTCCTCGCCCGGCCCGTCGGTGCCTTCATTTTCGGCCACCTCGGGGACCGGCTCGGGCGCCGCAGCACCCTCATTGCCACCCTCACGCTGATGGGCGTGTCGACCGGCCTCATCGGCGTCCTGCCGACGTGGGCGGAGATCGGCATCTGGGCACCTGTCCTGCTGACGATCCTGCGGTTCATCCAGGGCGTCGCCGTCGGCGGCGAGTGGAGCGGCGCGGTGCTCATGAGCGTCGAGAACGCCCCGAAGTCGAGGGCACGCTTCTACGGCTCGGCTCCCCAGATCGCGAGTCCGCTGGCACTCGTCCTGGCCACTATTGTCATGTACTTCGTGGCCCGGCTCCCCGGTGACCAGCTTTTGGCCTGGGGCTGGCGAATTCCGTTCCTGGCCGGATTCGTCCTCGTCATCATTGGGATGGTCATCCGGCTGGGCGTCCAGGAATCGAGCGAGTTCCAGGAGGTAAAGGAAGCCGGCGAAGTGAAGGGCAACCCGATCGCGACCGTGATCAAGCGCATGCCCGTCCGGGTGCTCGTCGGCATCGGACTCCAGGCCAGCGTCATCGTGCTGTTCTACCTGATCACCACCTACATGCTCTCCATGGCCACGGAACGCCATGGCCTGGAGCGTAGCGACACACTGATGATCCTGCTGATTGCCGCCATGGTCGACCTGATGGCAATCGTGGTGGTCGGCATCCTCGCGGACAAAATCAACCCGTGGAAGATCTTCATGGTGGGCGTGGCCTTCACCCTGCTTTTCGCGGTTCCCTTGTTCTTCCTGTTCGATACCGGCAACGGTGTGCTGATGACCCTGGCCTTCACCTTCGCCCTGGTCCTGGGCCACGCCAGCGTCTACGCCGTGGTCTCGAGCATGACCTCCGACCTGTTCCCGACCGAGGTCCGGTACAGCGGCGTCGCCCTGTGCAGTGCCTTCGCCGGCGTTGCCTGGGCTGCCACCACGCCCCTGCTGGCTGCGGCCCTGGTCCCCGCCGGCGGAACCGCCCACTGGTGGCCGCTGGCCGGCATGATCGTCCTTGCCTCCGTCATTTCCCTGCTGTCCGGCCTGGCCGCGCGGAAGCACACGACGGATGTCGAGGGCGAACCGAAACCTGCCGGCATCGTCCCCGGTCAGTCGCAGGCTGCCGTCCGGGCCAACGCCGGCTGAATACCCCCGTCCCCACCCATTCCACCCACTTCAGGAGGTCCATCGTGTCCACCCTCTCGGAAGAACAGCTTGCCCTCGCAGCCTCGGTCCGCGAATTTTGCCAGCGGGAGGTGGGATCCAAGGAGCAACGGGACCGGCTGACCAATGGCGGACGGGAGGGGCACAGCCTCGAGCTCAACCGCAAGGTGGCCGAGTTCGGGTGGGCGGCCATCAACATGCCCGAGGAATACGGCGGGTCCGGCGGAAACCACGTGGACCTCTGCGTGCTGCTGGAGGAGCTGGCACGAGGCATGGCGCCCCTGCCGTGGCTGGGGACGAGCCTGATTACCGGCGGCATCTACAACCGCTTTGCCAGCGAGGAGCTCAAGAAGACAGTCCTCGGGCGGCTGGCGGACGGCGAGGCCCTGGCCATCGCCATGTCAGAACCCGGGGCCGGTTCGGACGTCGCGGCCATCTCCTGCCGCGCCGAGCGCACGGGCGACGGCTGGGCCATCAACGGACAGAAGACCTGGATCACCAACGCCCATCAGGCCGACAGCATCCTGCTCGTGGCCAGGACCTCACGCGGCGAGAAACCGCATCACGGCCTCACCATGTTCCACGTGCCGACCGGCATCGAGGGCCTGGACATCAGGGGCATTGACACCCTGAACGGTGCCGAGGTCAACGACGTGTTCTTCACCGACTGCAAGGTCCCGGCCGACGCGGTCATCGGCGAGGTCGACCAGGGCTGGTACCAGCTGATGGCCGGGCTGGATACGGAACGGCTCATTCTCGCCGCCCAGATGCTCGGCACGGCCGAACGGGCCTTCGACGACTGCCTCAAGTTTGTCACCGAACGATCGCAGTTCGGCAGCCCCGTGGGGTCCTTCCAGGCCCTGAAACACCGGATTGCGGATCTGGCGACGGAGATCGAATGCGTGCGGCTGCTGGTGTACAGCGTGGCCGAGCAGGCGGACTCGCCCAAGCCGGGAGCCAACCTCTCCCGGCTGTCGTCCATGGCCAAGCTCAAAGCGTCCGAGGTGGCCAAGACCGCCGCACTGGAGGGCATGCAGATGATGGGAGGGTACGGCTATTCGTCTGAATTCCCGATGGTCCAGCATGTTCGTGCGGCCCTGGGCGCCACAATCTACGGCGGCACCAATGAGATCCAGCGGGAAATCATCGGCCGCTCGTATGGACTATAAGGTGCAGGGAATCGGCCGGCCTGCCGATGCCGCCCACCCGTCACGCCTTCCACATTTCCCGCAGGCAGCACAGCACCGGGCGGCCCTCAACCGGCTGGATGTTGGTGAATTGGGGCGCGCACTGCAGATTGGACCGGACCAAAACCCATGAATAAGGAGAGCCCGTCATGAAGATCCTCGTGTTGGCCAAGCAGGTGCCGGACACCTGGTCGGACCGCAAGATCAACCTGGAAACCGGCATGCTGGACCGGGACGCTTCCGAGCCGGTCCCGGATGAGATCAACGAGCGTGCCCTGGAGACCGTACTGCAGTTCAAGGACGCGAACCCCGGCACCGAAATCGTTGTGTTGTCCATGGGCCCGGAGGACAGTACAAAGACGCTGCGCAAGCTGTTGTCGATGGGCGCCGACTCGGCTGTGTTGGTCACCGATGCCGCACTGGCGGGATCGGACATGGTCCAGACCTCGCGGGTGCTGGCCGCTGCGGTGCAGAGGATCGCCCCGGACCTGCTGGTGGCCGGCAATGAGGCCACCGACGGCCGCGGCGGGATGATCCCGGCGATGGTCGCGGAGATCCTGGGTTGGCCGGTGCTGCCCGGCCTGGACGAGGTGACCATCACCGCCGGGGGCGTCTCCGGCACGGCGCAGGTCGACGGCGGCTCGCTTAGCCTTAGCTCCGGGCTGCCGGCGGCAGCCTCGGTCACCGAGAAGTGCGCCGAGGCGCGCTTCCCGAATTTCAAGGGCATCATGCAGGCCAAGAAAAAGCCGCTGGAGACCTGGTCCCTGGCGGAGCTGGGCATTCCGGCCGGACCGGATGCGGCGTCGGTGCGCTCCGTGATGGTCTCGGCCGCGGCGCGCCCCGCGAAGGAGGCCGGTCCGAAGATTGTCGACGACGGCAACTCGGCAAGCCAGCTGGCAGAGTTCCTCGCCGCCCAGCGGCTGATCTGACCCCACACCCACCTCACCTGACGACCTGCACGACCTGAAGGACACACATCATGGGAAACATCCTGGTACTGATCGAAACCGCCGGTGACGGTGCGCCGAAGTCGACGGCCGCCGCTCTGCTTGGCGCGGCCGCCACGATCGGCACACCGGTGGCCGTGGCAGTGACCACCCCCGGGCAGGGCGGGGACCTGGCCGCCCAGCTGGGCCCGCTGGGCGCAGCCCATGTCTACCTGGCCGAATCGGGCACGGCGGCCGCCGAGCTGGGCACCGCGCAGGTCGGAGCCCTGGCCGACGCCGTGCAGGAGTACTCCGCCCGGATCGTGCTGGTGTCGAATACCAATGACTCCAGGACTGTCGCCGGCCGGCTGGCGATCGTCGCCGGCGGCTCCGTGGCCGCCGATGCGGTCGGTGTGCGCTACGACGAAGAGGGGCAGGAGGTCATCGTCCAGCACTCGGTGTTCGGCGGTGACTTCACCACGGAGTCCACGGTGGAGGGCGGTCTGATGATCGTTACCGTGCGCCCGGGCTCGGTAGATGCGCGTGCCGAGGCCGTGGTCGGCCCGCAGGTCAAAACCGTTGCGGTGTCCACTGCCGCTGCCCCGGGGGCGCGGATCGATTATGCCGCGGACGCCCCGGCCCAAACCGGCCGGCCGGTGCTGCGGGGCGCCCAGGCGGTGGTCTCCGGCGGGCGCGGACTGGGCTCGAAGGAGAACTTCGCCCTGGTCGAGCAGCTCGCCGACAGCCTCGGCGCCGCGGTTGGCGCCTCCCGTGCAGCCGTGGACTCCGGCTATGTACCCCAGTCGTACCAGGTGGGCCAGACCGGGGTCTCGGTGACACCGCAGCTGTACGTGGCACTGGGGATCTCCGGCGCCATCCAGCACCGCGCCGGCATGCAGACCGCCAAGACGATCGTGGCCATCAACAAGGACGAGGATGCGCCGATCTTCGAGATCGCTGACTTCGGGGTGGTCGGCGACGTCTTCACCGTGGTGCCGCAGCTGATCGACGAGATCAACGCCCGCCGCGGCTAAGGCTTGGCCGGACCTGCTGCAACTGATCGATCAACCGTCCCGGAGGCGAGAGTCACGATGACCATCGAGAACAGCGCGGCCGACCCCGGCGCCCCGCGCCGCCAGCGCATGGCCGAATACCGGCCGCTGACACAGCAGGCCCGACAGAATCAGCAGGATGGGGCGGCGAACGACGTCGGTGCCGCCGGCACGCTGCCGGCCGCGGCTGAGAGCTCGGCGGCACCGCAGATGCCCGTCGCGCAGGCACCGGCGCAGGCCG